>JASHXZ010000623.1 GCA_030043285.1 Xanthobacteraceae bacterium
GAACAGGAACCAGACAATGCCGGCGAGCACCAGGGTCACGCCCTTGCGCGCGTTGTCATACTGTGGGTCCTGGGTATTTTTCCAAAAATACCAATAAGCCGGCAGCAGCACCAACCCGATCGTCGCCATGTGCTCCTTGAAGTCGAAGAATCCTCCGGTCTTGAAATAATGCTGGGCTTCGAGCGGGATCCGGATGGCGATGCGATACTGCGTATAAATGAATGAGCCGATCAGGAAGACGATCACATAGAGCACGCAGACCGCCGTTGCGTATCCGGCGGCCGGCACCGCACGAAAGCGACTTACGATCCCGGCAGCGGGCTTGTGCACGGGGAGTGCCACCGCCATTGCCTGGTGGGTGAGCGCGCCAAGCAGACCCAACGCACAGATCAGATGCACGAACAGCCAAAGGGTCCAAAACGTGTTGGTAGAAATAATGCCGTTCATTGGGTGTTTCCCCGCTCCTTCAGTCGCCCCCAGTAACAGCGGTACATCCGCCATATCGACCCGCGCTTTTCGAGGCGCGCTTTGTGCCGATGGGGGAGCTTAGCGCGGGCATAAGCGCCCGACAATTTCCCAACCCGCTGGGCGCATATGCCCCGCTCGCAAGCCCTTTGGCGCGAAAGCCGACATTCGCCGGCGCTAGCGAACACACCGGTGAGCGGGATCAATTGCGCGGTCCGACCGTCACAACTTGATGTCGGCGAACTCGATCACCGTGGCCCATTTCGCGCTGTCGGCGGCGATCAACTGCCCGAACTCGGCCGGCGAACTGGAGACGGCCGTATTGCCCATCGCGGTCATCTGCGCGCTGATCTTCGGATCCGCCATGATGGCGACAAGCGCACCGTTGAGCTTGTCGATGACGGCTGCCGGCGTGTCCTTGGGCGCCACGATGCCATTCCATACGTCCGACGCATAGCCCGGCACGAACGCGCTGATCGCCGGGACGCCGGGCAGCGCGGCGATGCGGCTCGTCAATGCGAGCGCGCGCAGCTTGCCGGCCGTAATGAGCGGCAGCGATGGGGCGACGTTGTCGAACATCACCTGGGTGCGCCCGGCAACGAGGTCGGCGTCCGCCGGCGGCGAACCGTTGTAGGCGATCGTCACCATTTTGGTCCCCGTCATCATCTGAAACAGCACGCCCGAGAGGTGCGTGGCGCCGCCGATGCCGGCGCAGGCCATGTTGATGGCGCCGGGATGCGCCTTGGCGTAGGCGATGAATTCCGGAACGGTTTTGGCTGGGAATGAAGGATTCACCTCCATCACCAGCGGACTGCGGCTGACCAGCGCCACGGGCGCGACGTCGCGGGCGAAATTGAAGGTCAGAGTCTTATAGAGCGCGCCGTTGATGGCGTTGACGATGCCTGCCAGCAGCAGCGTGTAGCCGTCCGGCGCTGCGCGCACCACCGCCTCGGTCGCGATATTGCTGGCGGCGCCGGGCCGATCCTCGACGACGAACGGCTGGCCGAGCCGTTCCGACAGGTGCTGGGCGAGGACTCTCGCCACGATGTCGCTGACCCCGCCGGCGCTATAGCCGACCAGGATGCGAACCGGTCGCGCCGGATAGGCTTCCGCCAAAGCGTGCCGCACGACCGCCGGCGTCGCCAATGCGCCTGCTGCGAGAGTGAGGAAGCGCCGGCGGGGATAATGCATGATAGACCTGATTGCGCGCGAACGGGCCCGAAAAGAGCACGGCGCATTCACATCAGCAACGAGCGTTTTTGCCGCGACAGTGGGAGCCGACAATGGAGGTCGCGCGGTAGCCGCACGCGGCGGCCGGTTCATGTATTTTTTGAAAGAGAAATGCGACTTTTGCGATATTCGCTCGCTGTGCCGAGCTTTAGGGTGGAGCTCTGAGGGCGAGGATTTTTCGGCGTTGTCCAGAGGTACGTCCTTCTGAGATGAGCAGAAGCCCGCCAACCAGCCAGCCGCGATTTTCTGCCGGCCGCCGACCAGGCACTGATTGAGCGCAGGCTATGCGACAAATAGCCGAAAATCGGACGCACAAGATCGATAGTGAGATGATCGCGGCGTGGCGCAGGCATCTCGAATGGCTGCGTGTCGATTTGCTGCAAATATGGGCCGCACCGTCTTTCGACGTCGACGCATACGCGCGCATTCGCTATCAGATACACCTGGTGATCGACACAGCCCGCAATGCGGGCGATCCGCTGTCGTTCGCGGTTCTGTCATCGCCTAGGCGGAGAAAAGGACGGCAACAACGCCGCGGCGCGCCGCTTACGTCGTCTTCGATTGCCGCGCCGTACGGTCGCAATCGCGCGTTTGCGGCACGTATGAAATTGATGCCGCCTGCCGATCCGGCTCCGCGGAATTCGAGCGCGGCCCCCTGAGCGGAAGTGGCAAGGCGGCCCGCCTGCGATCGAGATCAAGAGATAAGGCGCACAAAAATCGGAAAACGACGATACTTTTCGGGGAGTGGCGCCGTGGCGTCGGTGGCACACTCCAGTCGCCGGCGGTGGATTCCCCCTCCCGTTCCGACAGCCGGCTCGAGGCAAACACCGATTTCGCCTCGTCGGGGTTTTCCCTCCGGGCTGTTGGGGTCACTGCACGGGCCCCATCGGTTCGTAACCCCGGTCAGAAAGAGTCCGGGCGGTTCCTCACTGGAATGCGCCCGGACTTTTCCGAAATGTCCCTCCCGGTACTCGCCATACGCCGAAATGGCAGAGGCCGAATTGACCGGGCGGAGCGCGCAATGGGCAGACAGGCGCACTACGATGGCGTCAGCTCGCTCAGGGTCGCCAGCACCCTCTCGGCGGCGTTGAGGTCGGCCGTATCCAAGCGCTCGGCGAATCGCTCGACGACCGGCAGCAACAGCGCGTGCGCGTCGTCGGAGCGTCCCTGGCCCGCCCATAGCGCCGCGAGCTCGGTAGCGGTTCGCAGCTCCCATGTCTGTGAACCATGGGCCCGGCTCATTTCAAGCGACTGCGTGAAACATCTTTCGGCATCGGCGACGCGGAACTTCGGCATTTTGAGGAGAATGCTGCCCTTCAGGCGCAGAAGTTCCGGCAGGTAAGTGACGTCGCCCCTCGCTTCGGTCAGCCGTATCGTTTCGTCCGTCAGCATCAGGCCTTCCGCGAACCGGCTGCTGGCTGCGAATCCGGAGGCGAGCACGATATTGAACCGCGTGGTCAAACGCTCATAGCGCTCGGCATGGAGCGTCAGCAGACAATTCTGCAGGATCTCGACGCCCGCTTTGGCGTCGCCGCGGCGGATGGCGAGTTCGCCCTTAAGGCCGTGGCCAAGATCGCGATAGGGCTTGAGGTGTTGCGACTCTGCACGGGCGATGAACCAATCCAGGTGCCGCTCGGCGGTGTCGAGATCGCCGATCCACAGCAGGACGGCGATGGCATTGAGCACGATGGCGAGCGACACCGGGTGATGCATTCTTTCGCCATCTTTGATTGCCTGATGGCAGCGCGCCGTCGCCTGCGCCGGGTAACCCTGCAGCCAGAGCGTCGTGGTCAGCGCGAGTTCAGCCCAACTGTAATGGTCGAAGCCGAAATAGATCGTGCTGCTGGTCGGCGAGGTCGGGCCGGGCGCGAGCGCCGCTTCCAGCTCCAGTCGGGCGCCGCCGAGATCACCCATGACATGGAGTGAAATCCCCAGCAGCGCATGCGCCGTCGCCATGGCTGCGGCGTCGCCGAGCATGCGGGCAATCTCCGCACTGCGCTGGGCGTATTGCAGGGCAATCTTAAATTCGCCGGCGCGTCGGTGATAGGTGTGCAACGGGCCGAGCAATCGTACCTCGTTGAGGAGGTCGCCGCGCGCTTTGGCGATGGCGAGACTTCTGTTCAACGCCGCGGCCGCCGCATTGCACGGGCCGCAGGTGATCAACAATGACAGGCCGAGAGAGGCCTGAAGCTGCATCTCCTCGCGGCTGCCGCGTCTCCTGTCGGCGACCGCAAGCAGCGCCCGTTCCGACCAACGAAGACATTCGGCCAGAACCGACATGGTGACAAAGACCGGCATCGCGGCGGCGGCCAGCGCAATGCCGATCTCGACATCGCCGGCGGCGCCGAAGCACCATTCGAGTGCGGCACGCGCATTGTTGAGATCGGCGAAGTACAGCGCGCGTTCGGTACCGGTCGGCAGGGTCCGCCACTCCGCCGCAGTCTGCTCCAGCCGCGAGCGGTAATAGGCAGCGTGCCGGGCCGCCAGTGCTGCGGTTTCGGCGGCATCGACTTCGATTTCGAGCGCATAGGCGCGTGTCGTGTCGAGGAGCCGATAACGAGTCGTCGCCCCAAGCGGGTGGGTTGCGACCATCGATTTGGTGACCAGGCTTTCGATGACGCCAAAGACACTCGATCGGTCGACGTGTCCGTTCGTCACGACGGTGAGCGCCGCGTCGAGCGTAAAATGTCCGACGAATATCGCGAGCCGGCGCAGCACCACGCGCTCAAGTTCCGTCAACAGCCGATAGCTCCAATCCAGCGTGGCGTGCAGGGTCTTTTGACGCGGCGGCGCGGTGCGCGGCCCCGGCCACAGCGATGTCAGGCGCTGGTCCAAAAGTTCTGCGGTTTGCTGCAGACCGTAGGCCTCGACGCATCTTG
>JASHXZ010000129.1 GCA_030043285.1 Xanthobacteraceae bacterium
GACGTGAAGACCGCGCTCGACAAGCTCGGCACGCTGTCGCAGCCTCTGTCCGGCATTCTCGGCGCCTCGGGCCAGCGCAGCATCGACATCAACGAGAACGGTGGCACCGTCACGCTCGCGCCGTCCGATGCCGCGATCACCGAACGCATTCGCCAAGCCGTCGATCAATCGATCGAGATCATCCAGCGTCGCGTCAACGAGCTCGGCCTGGTCGAGCCGAGCATCCAGCGCGAAGGCATCGACCGCATTCTGGTGCAGGTGCCCGGCCTGCAAGACCCGACGCGGCTCAAAGAAATTCTCGGCAAGACGGCCAAGCTCGATTTTCGCATGGTCGATCTGTCGATGACGCCGCAGCAGGCGATCGAGACCCATCCGCCGCCGGATTCCGAGGTGCTGAGCGGCCAGAACGGCGAGAAATATCTGATAGAAAAACGCGTGCTGGTGTCCGGCGGCGATCTGGTCGATGCGCAGCCCGGCTTCGACCAGCGCACCAGCGAGCCCGTGGTCAACTTCCGTTTCAATTCGGTCGGCGCCCGCAAGTTTGCCGAAGCCACCCAGCAGAACGTCGGCAAGCCATTCGCCAGCGTGCTCGACAACCAGGTCGTCTCAGCGCCGGTGATCCGCGAGCCCATTCTCGGCGGCCAGGGCCAGATCTCCGGCAATTTCACCGTGCAGCAGGCCAACGATCTTGCCATCCTGCTGCGCGCCGGCGCGCTGCCGGCGCCGCTGACCATCGTCGAGGAACGCACCGTCGGCCCCGGCCTCGGCCAGGACTCGATCCGGGCCGGCGAGCATGCCGCCTATGTGGGCGCCGCGCTCGTGATCTTCTTCATGTTCGTGACCTACGGGCTGTTCGGCCTGTTCGCCAATATCGCGGTGGCGGTCAATGTCGCCATGATCTTCGGCGTGCTGTCGATGCTCGGCGCCACGCTGACGCTTCCCGGCATCGCCGGCATCGTGCTCACGATCGGCATTGCGGTTGATTCCAACGTGCTGATCTACGAGCGCATTCGCGAGGAGGTGCGCGCCGGCCGCACCGCGATCAACGCCATCGACGCCGGCTTCACGCGCGCGCTCGCTACTATCCTCGACTCCAACATCACCACCTTCATCGCCGCGGCGGTGCTGTTTTACGCCGGCTCCGGGCCGGTGCGCGGCTTCGCCATCACCCTCGGCGTCGGCATTCTGACGAGCTTGTTCACGGCGTTCACGTTTACCCGCCTGATCGTCGCCTATTGGGTGCGGGTGTGGCGGCCGCGCACCGTGCCTATCTAGAAGGCTCGCAGTTTTACCAAGCCGGATGAATACATTCGCCGATATCGCCTGAAAGCTGAAAGAATCCCGTGCGCCTCCTTCGCATCGTTCCAGATAATACCCGCTTCGATTTCATGCGCTTCCGGCGCATCAGCTTTCCCATATCGGCGATGCTGTCGATCGCGGCGATCCTGCTCTACTTCTATCACGGGCTCAATTTCGGCATCGATTTCGTCGGCGGCACCTTGATGGAGGTGCAGACCAAGGCCAGCCCCGCCGATCTGGCCAAGATGCGCGCCACCATCAGCGGGCTCCATCTCGGCGAGTTTCAGCTGCAGGAATTCGGCGCGCCCAACGACGTGCTGATCCGCATTTCCGAGCAGCCGGGCGGCGACCAGGCCCAGCAGGCTGCCGTGCAAAAAGTGCGCGACGCACTCGGCGACAGCGTCGACTACCGCCGCGTCGAAGTGGTGGGGCCGAGCGTCTCCACCGAATTGTTGTCGTACGGCACGATCGGCCTGCTCTCGGCCATCGTCGCCATCCTGTTCTATCTGTGGTTCCGGTTCGAATGGCAGTTCGCGCTCGGCGCCATGATAGCCAACGTGCACGACGTGGTGCTCACCGTCGGCTTCATGTCGCTCACGCGGGTCGATTTCGACCTGACCAGCATCGCGGCGCTGCTCACCATCGTCGGCTATTCGCTCAACGACACGGTGGTGATCTACGACCGCATCCGCGAGATGCTGCGCCGCTACAAGCGCATGCCGATGCCCGACCTGCTCAACGTGTCGGTCAACGCCACGCTGTCGCGCTCGATCGTCACCCACGTCACCGTGGCGATGTCGCTATTGGCGCTGTTGTTGTTCGGCGGCCAGGCGATCCGCAGCTTTACCGCGACCATGATGTTCGGCGTGGTGCTGGTCGGCACCTACACGTCGGTATTCATCGCTTCGCCGATCCTGATCTATCTCGGCGTCGGTACCGGCCGCATGGGCGGCGCCGAAGAGCCGGAAACGCCGCCGCAAGCGCCTCCGGCGGCATCGCAGCCGCCGAAAACGGCGGCGCCTGCTCCTCGGCGCGCCCGGGCGCGGCGTTAGGAATGGACGCGCCGCATCTCCCGCGGCAGGCTTTGATCGACGCTCACGGCGCAGGCGGCTTTCGCTTTGCCGGCCTTTCCCATCGCGGATCGCTGCTGTGCCTCCCCGACGGCATCTGGGCGTGGCCGGTCGCGGCGCCTGGTGAGATAACGGCGCAATCCCTGGCGTTGGTGTTTGACCGCACCGACAGCTTGGACTTTTTCGTTCTGGGGACCGGTGCTCAGCATTGCGTGCTGCCGGAGCCATTGCGCGCGCGCTTTCGCGAGGCCCATATCTCGGCCGATGCCATGACGACGGGGCCTGCCGTGCGCACCTACAACGTGATGCTGATGGAGAATCGCCGCGTCGGTGCCGCCCTGATTGCGATCGACTGAGCGCCATGGCGGATGCTGCTGGCTATTGTGCCGAACTGGTCCGGGCAACCGACCGCGACCGGTATTTGGCCGCGTTATTTGCCCCGGCCGAGCATCGCGCTGCGCTTTACGCACTGTATGCCTTCAACAGCGAGGTGGCGCGCGTGCGCGAGGTGGCGCGCGAGCCGCTGCCCGGAGAGATTCGCCTGCAATGGTGGACCGACGTGCTGCGCG
>JASHXZ010000624.1 GCA_030043285.1 Xanthobacteraceae bacterium
GGCGAGGTGATCTCCTCGACCTTCGACGAGCCGGCGGTGCGCCACGTCCAAGTTGCCGAGATGGTCATCGAGAAGGCCAAGCGCTTGGTCGAGCATGGCCGCGACGTCGTGATCCTGCTCGACTCGATCACGCGCCTTGGCCGCGCCTACAACACCGTCGTGCCGTCCTCCGGCAAGGTGTTGACCGGCGGCGTCGACGCCAACGCGCTGCAGCGGCCGAAGCGCTTCTTTGGCGCCGCGCGCAACATCGAGGAAGGCGGCTCGCTCACCATCATCGCCACCGCGCTGATCGATACCGGCAGCCGCATGGACGAAGTGATTTTCGAAGAGTTCAAGGGCACCGGCAACTCGGAACTGATCCTCGACCGCAAGGTGGCCGACAAGCGCACCTTCCCGGCCATGGACATCACCCGCTCCGGCACCCGCAAGGAAGAGCTCCTGGTGCCGCCGGATCAGCTCAAGAAGATGTACGTGCTGCGCCGCATCCTCAATCCGATGGGCACCATGGACGCCATCGACTTCCTGCTCGACAAGCTGCGCAATACGAAGGGCAACAGCGAGTTCTTCGATTCGATGAATACGTGAGGCGCCAACTCGGCGCCTCAGCGCTTTCCCGCAATGGAAGTCCCGGTTAGGAACGCCGGCTCAAATAAAATTGAAAGCCGAGATGGCGGCCGCGGTGTTCAGGTCACCCGGTTTGGCGCGCGCTCCCCGGTGAGCTTTTGGCGCCGTGGGCCTTCGTTCATCACTAGATACGGATTGATGTAGCACATCGCGCCTTTGCCGATGGCGCTTTCGCAGCCTTGCTGGCTCGAATAGCCGCACTGCACCATGGCGCCCGGATGGGGGTTGAAGCCGCACCATTGCTGGGCCTGGGCGCCGGTCGGCGTGAAGGTTGTGAACGCCATGGCCGCGAAGGCCGTGATGGCCGCCGATAAAACGATCCCGCATCGCATCTCGTGATCTCCGTTTCCCAGCGCCCCGGCCCCGGTACGGTGCCCTTAGCGGGGAATCACGCCCGCATAAAGCACCGCGTCAAGTATGTCGCACCGCCTCGATGGCGCCAATGAGGCCGGCCGGGTTGGTGACCGGCAGCGAGCAGGTTTCGCCGACGCACACGAAGGCGGCCGGCTCGCTGGCTGCTTTGAGCTTTTCGCGCGCCGGGTGACCGGGCCGCAAGGCCGCCGCCGCCGGGGCGTGCAGCACGATGCGGTCGAGCGGAGGGAGCGCGCGGGCTGCGGCCAGCAGCGCATCGGCCCGGCTGCCCTCCCCGGTGACCACGATTTCGGCGCCGCGCAGCCGCAGATCGACGGCATTGAGCAGCGCCATGTGCATGTAGAGGTTCTCCACCACCTGCGGCGCGATGGCGGCGATCAGGCGGTCGGCCTTTTCGCGCCAGCCATCGTCGCCGGCCAATACGGCCAGGCGGATGAGATTGCCGGCCGCGACGGCGTTGTGGTTCGGCGTGGCTTCATCGGTGGTCGCCGCCGGGCGGATGACCAGGCCCTCGGCGTCGACGGCGGTGAGATAATATGTCCCGTTGTCCGCGTTGGCGTAGTCGCGATCGAGCGCGCGCTGCCAGGCGAGCGCCTGCTCGAGATAGCGCTGCTCGCCGGTGGCTTCATAAAGCGCAAGCGCAGCGCGGATCATCGCGGCGAAATCCGAAGCGAGCCCCGGGAATTTCAGCTGGCCATCGCGCCAGGAGTGACCGAGCCGGTCGCCTTTGGTCATCGCGCGCGCGATGAAGTCGAAAGCGCGCGCCGCCATCTCGCGCCACGACGCTTCGCCGAACAGCAGGCTCGCATTGACGAGCGCGGCGATCATCAGTCCGTTCCAGTCGGCTAAGACTTTATCGTCGAGGCCAGGCCGCACGCGGCTATCGCGCGCCGCAAGAAGTTTGGCGCGCAACGCGGTCAGCCGCTGCTCGTCCTCGTCCCCCACCCTTCCCTCCCCCGCAAGCGGGGGAGGGTTAGGGAGGGGGCGCTTCAATCGATTGAGAATGCTGTGGCCTTCGAAATTGCCGGCCGGCGTCACGTCGTAATGGCGAGCAAAAAATTCGCCGTCCTCGATGCCGAGCACGCGCAAGATCTCGTCATAGGACCAGACGTAAAACTTGCCCTCCTCGCCTTCGGAATCGGCATCGAGCGAGGCGCAGAACGCGCCCTCTGCGGTCGTCATCTCGCGCTTGAGCCACGCCACCGTCTCATGCGCGCGTTGCCGGTACAGCGCTTTGTTGTTGCGTTGCCAAGCAATCGCCAACAGCTCGAGCAGCTGCGCATTGTCGTAGAGCATTTTCTCGAAATGCGGCACGAGCCAGCGCTCGTCGACCGAGTAGCGCGAAAACCCGCCGCCGAGATGATCGTAGATGCCGCCTTCGCAGATGTGGTCGAGCGTGATGTCAACCGCCGCGAAGTAGCGTGCCTCGCCGGTGCGCAGGCCGGCGCGCCACAACAACTCAAACAACGCAGCTTGCGGAAACTTCGGCGCGCCGCGTGTGCCGCCGTTCGCCGGATCGATGAGGCCGCCGAGCTGGCGCGCCGCGTTGTCGAGCTCGGCTGGGCCGAGCGTGACCGTTCCGGGCTGCCGCGCGGTGGCGGCGAGCCGCTCCATCAAGGCGGCGCGGTTGTGTTCGATCTTCTGCGGCTCGTCGCGAAACAGCCGCGCGATCTCG
>JASHXZ010000625.1 GCA_030043285.1 Xanthobacteraceae bacterium
GCCGAGGTAGGGGGTGGCGTAGCCGACGCCGACCACGCGCTGGCCGCGGGTATCCTTCCAGCGCGCGCGGATGCCGCGCCCGACAAAGCGCCGGGCTACGACGCCGAGCCGCTGGGCGTAGAAATTGCGCAGGTCGACAACGTCCATGGCGCTTAAATAGCACGGATCGGCGCATGTTTCCGCGCCGCGGCCGGCAAATCGGCCCTTGCGGGCGGCGGTTGCGAACGCCTACTTTGAGGTATTGCGGTTACGGATACTCGGCTCGTACTTGGCTTGCGGGCTTACCCCTGCACTCTTCTCAAATGGTGAGACATGCCGGCACAAACCCATCTGTTTCTCTGCCTGAAGGATAATTTCGGCGTACTGCTGCACGACCCGCAGAGCGGCGCGACGGCGGCGATCGACGCGCCGGAAGCCGCCCCCGTCGAGGCGGCGCTGCAACAAACCGGTTGGCGGCTCACCGACATTTTGGTGACCCATCACCACAACGACCACACCGCCGGAATTGGCGCGCTGAAACAGCACCACAAATGTCGCGTGGTGGCGCCGCGCAACGAAGCCAAGCGCATCGAGCATATCGACGAAACAGTGGGTGAGGGCGACACCGTCAAGGTCGGCTCGCTCGAAGGCCGCGTCATCGACACGCCGGGCCATACCGCCGGGCATATCTCCTATTTCTTTCCGGCCGATAAGATCGCGTTCGTTGGCGACACGCTGTTCTCCATCGGTTGCGGCCGGGTCATCGAAGGCGATCCCGAGATGATGTGGAATTCGCTCGTAAAGCTGCGCGGCCTGCCCGACGACACGCGGTTCTATTGCGGCCACGAATATACCGACGCCAACGTCCGCTTCGCCAAGACCGTCGAGCCGAACAACAAAGCACTCGCCGCGCGCGCCGACGAAGTAGCGAGACTTCTAGGCTCGCATCAGTTCACGATCCCGGCAACGATCGGTGCCGAAAAGGCCGCCAATCCGTTTTTACGCGCCGACAATGCCGAGCTCGCCAAATCGCTGGGCCTTGCCGGCAGTCCGGCCTGGAAAGTGTTCGCGGAAATCCGCGAGCGCAAGAATCGATTTTGATCGCCAAGGACCTGTCAGCCGCGGACGTCATCCGGCTGCTCGATCTCAAGCCGCATCCGGAAGGCGGCCATTTTCGCGAAACGTTTCGCGATGCTGCTCTCTTGTACCCTCCCCCACTTGCGGGGGAGGGTAGGCAGGCGGTCAGTGCGCGCTCCGCATCGACGGCGATCTACTTTCTGCTGGCGCGCGGCGAGCGCTCGCACTGGCACCGCATTGACGTGGCCGAGGTCTGGCACTGGTATGCAGGCGCACCGCTCCGGCTGGAGATCGCATCCGAAAACGGGCGGCGCGAATGCCTGACGCTCGGCTGCGATCTTGCTGCCGGCGAGCGGCCGCAAGCGATTGTGCCGGCGCGGGCCTGGCAGTCGGCCGAATCGCTGGGCGACTGGACGCTGGTCGGCTGTACCGTGGCGCCGGGCTTTGAGTTTTCCGCATTTGAGCTGGCGCCCGAGGGATGGTCGCCAAAATGATAATCAATACCGCGCGTTCCCGGGCGTTCGCGGGAATGGAATCGCGTCGCGCACATTCGACAACCCGGTGACATAGGCGAGCGTGCGCTCGAAGCCGAGGCCGAAGCCTGCATGCGGCACGGTGCCGTAGCGGCGCAGATCGCGATACCAGTCGTAGTGATCCCGGTCGATCCCGCGCTCGGCCATGCGGGCGTCGAGCACGTCGAGACGCTCCTCGCGCTGGCTGCCGCCGATGATCTCGCCTATTCCGGGCGCGAGCACGTCCATCGCGGCGACGGTTTTGCCGTCATCATTGACGCGCATGTAGAACGCCTTGATGTCCTTGGGGTAGTTCATCACGACAACCGGCTTCTTGGCGTGCTTCTCGGTGAGATAGCGTTCGTGCTCCGATTGCAGGTCGACGCCCCAGCGGACTGGAAACTCGAAGTTTTCCTTTTTCTCCTGCGCGCGCTCCAGCACCGCGATGGCCTCGCCATAGTCCATGCGCACGAATTCGGAAGCGACGATATTTTCGAGCTTTGCCACAAGCCCTTTCTCGACCCGCTCATCGAAAAACGCGAGGTCTTCGTGGCGCTCTTTGAGGAGCGCGTCGAAGATGAATTTGAGAAGTCTCTCCGCGAGCGTCGCGTCATCGGACAGATCGGCGAACGCGATCTCGGGCTCGATCATCCAGAACTCGGCGAGGTGACGGCTGGTGTTTGAGTTTTCGGCGCGGAATGTCGGCCCGAAGGTGTAGACCTTGCTCAGCGCAAGGCAGTAGGCTTCGACATTGAGCTGTCCGGACACCGTAAGGAAGGTCTCGCGGGCAAAGAAATCGCGGCCGAAATCGATCTTGCCCGCCGGCGTGCGCGGTAGGTTGGCGAGATCGAGCGTCGAGACGCGAAACAGCGCGCCGGCGCCCTCGGCATCGGAAGCTGTGATGATCGGCGTGTTGACCCAGAAGAAGCCGTTAGCATCAAAGTAGCGGTGGATGGCCTGCGCCAGCGTGTGCCGCACCCGCGTGGCTGCGCCGATGACGTTGGTGCGCGGCCGCAGGTGCGCGACCTCCCGCAAGTATTCCATCGTGTGCGGCTTGGGCTGGATCGGGTAGGTATCCGGATCGTCGACCCAGCCGATCACCTTGATGGCGCTGGCCTGCATCTCGAACGGCTGGCCTTTGGCGGGCGAGGGCACGACCTTGCCGGTCGCCTCTACGGCGCAACCGGACGTGATCTTCAAAACCTCGTCGGTGTAGTTGGGCAGCGTGTTGGGTGCGACCACCTGCAGCGGCGCAAACGCGGAGCCGTCGGAAAGGTGCACGAACGAAATGCCGGCCTTGGAGTCGCGTCGGGTCCGCACCCATCCGGTGACAGTGACCGCCACATCAGCCGGCGCCTGCCCGCTGAGGATGGCGCGGACGTCCAATCGCTGCTGCACATTCATGGCTAGCGCCCACGCCCGGGGGTTAAGCGAAATACTGCCCGCCATTCGCCGTCAGCGTCGCGCCGGTGATGAGGCCGGCGTCATCGGAGGCAAGAAATACCACGCAGCGCGCGATCTCTTCGGGCTCGCCGAGCCGACCGATCGGGATCTGCGGCAGGATCGATTTTTCCAGCACGTCCTTCGGCACGGCCTGCACCATCTCGGTGTTGACGTAACCCGGGCAGATGGCATTGACGGTGATGCCGGCGCGCGCGCCTTCCTGCGCCAGCGCCTTGGTGAAGCCGAGTTCGCCGGCCTTGGCGGCCGAGTAATTGACCTGCCCCATCTGGCCCTTCTGGCCGTTGATCGACGAGATGTTGACGATCCGTCCGAAGCCGCGCTCGCGCATATGTTCAATTACGACCCGGCACATGTTGAAGCACGACGTAAGATCGGTAGCGATTACCTCTTGCCACTGCTGTGGCGTCATCTTGTGGAGCATGCCGTCGCGTGTGATGCCCGCATTGTTGATGAGAATCTCGATGGGCGCCAGCTGCCCCGCGATCTGCTTGACGCCGACTTCGCATGAATCGAAGTCGGCAACATCGAACCTGAACGCTGGTATGCCGGTTTCCCGCGTGAAGCTGCGCGCCGCTTCGTCATTCCCGACGTAGTTCGCCGCTACCCTGTAGCCTGCGCCGGTGAGCGCTACCGAGATTGCGCGGCCGATACCGCGCGTTCCGCCTGTCACCAAAGCCATACGTTGCATGAGGCCTCCATCGGGCCAGAACTTTTTGCGTCATGAACGCCGGTTGCTCGGCACGGCCGAGAATGAGTTGTAGCCGTCACCGAAGACGATTTCGTCGCCAATGGCGATCACCTTCCGGCAACGCCATCGCGGTCACCTTGATTTGGATCAATCACCGCTGCTTTTCTTTCGGAGGGTTGTTCGCCGCGCCTCCGAATCACCGGAGCGCGTTGTCTGCCGAATCCTTGACCCAGATCAAAGCGTTCGCTGCCGTAAAAGGAAAAGATGAATGGTCTCGTGCAGGAACTCCAACAAATGACCAAGTGCGAGCAGAATACGGGTGCAAGAAGGAGCCGGACGCTCTCCCTCGCAGGCGATTTTCGAACGT
>JASHXZ010000626.1 GCA_030043285.1 Xanthobacteraceae bacterium
CGGAATGATCAGCGGCACCAGCGACAGCGCGAAGAACAACGATTTGAAAGGCGTGTCGGTGCGTTCGTTGATCCAGGCGAGCAGGGTCCCGAACGCGAACGCGAGCGCGGCGCTGCCGAGCGCGAATTGCAGCGAATTAGCGAGCAGCCGTGCGGTGTCGGCGCTCGCGTAGGCGGTGCGATAATTGTCGAGCGTGAAGCGCGCCGCGGACGTTGCGGTCTCGGTCGAGAGCAGGCTCTGCCACACCATGAAGACGAGCGGCACCAGCGCAAGCCACGCCACCGCCACGACGACAAGCGCGATGGCAAGCCAGCTCCACTCGAAGCGCTGCAACAGCCGACCGGCCGACCGGCCGGGCGGCGCCCGAGCGATCGCCTGCGTGCCAGATACCATCGCGATGTCTCACGCCCGCTTGGCGTAGCGGGCGAGCGCGCCGCGCAGGATGTCACGTGACGGCTCCGAGCCGTCGACCGGGCAGATGGTGCGGCGCTGGATTTTCCAGCCCGCCGCCGTTCGCTTGAGCTCCCAGCGGCTCGTGACCAGCCGATGGATGTGATAGCCGCGCGAGGCGCCGTGGTTCGGCACCTCCACCGGCTCGCCGGTCTTTTTCGGCGTTAGGATCTGCAGATACGAGGTGACGACAGCCTGGTCGCCGTCAAGCTCGATGTAGGGCAGGCCGGTGAAATGCGCCAAGCCGCCGGCGATCGCCGCTTGGTGGCCTTCGCTTACCAGGATCGCCGCGATGGCCTTGTTGCCCTTGGCGCCGGAGAGGTTGGCGCCGCGGTCGAACACGCCATCCTCCATGTACACGGCCTCGGCATAATAGTCCGCACCGGTATCGGCGCTCGGCGGGTGGCCGGCGATGAGATTGTAGATTTCCAGCCGATCCTCGACGGCGGTGAGCCGCGCTTCGAGCGTTTTGTCTTTCGCGACTTCGGCTTGGATCATTGCGCTTTCCTCAAACTGTCGTGTGTTGCCGGGATTGTCATCGTAGCCTATCACGCATCGAACGAGGATTGCGGCGGCGGCTTGCCCGTGGCCCGCGCCCCTTGGTGGTCGCAGCCTAAAAAGAGGAATTTTTTACCCTGCACGGGGTGCCTAAATTTGGCATCGTAGGGATGCTCAAAGGACGTATGCATAGGACAGCGATAATGTCCCGCGGCGGCCTCGATCGGCGGTCGTTTGTGATCGGCGTCAGCGCCGCTGGCGGCGTGCTAACCCTGGGCTTTGCACCCGCGAACGGCAGCGAGCCTGCTGGCAGTCCCGCCCATCCGGTCGAGGTCAATTGCTGGGTGGTGATCGCGCCCGACGACACGGTGACCATCCGGGTGGCACGTTCCGAGATGGGCCAGGGCGCCATGACGGCGCTCGCCATGCTGGTCGCCGAGGAGCTGGAATGCGACTGGGCAAAGGTCCGCACCGAGTTCGTGTCGGCGCGGCAGAACGTGATGCGCGACGGCCTTTGGGGCGACCTTTCGACCGGCGCGAGCCGCTCGATCTCGACCTCGCAGGATTACCTGCGGCGCGCCGGCGCCGCAGCCCGCACCATGCTGATCGCGGCTGCTGCCCAGCGCTGGAATGTGCCGGCGGCGGAATGCGGCGCGCGCAACAGCATCATCACGCACCGCCCGAGTGGCACGAGCGTCTCGTTCGGCGCCATCGCCGCTGACGCCGCCGCAATCGAGCCGCCTCGGTCAGTCGACCTGAAGCCGCCAGCCGAATGGACATTGCTCGGCACGCCGCAAAAGCGGCTCGACGTTCGCGACAAGATTACCGGACACCCGGTCTACGCCATCGACGTGCGCCTACCCGGCATGCTGTACGCGGCGATCCGGCACTGCCCAGTTTTCCGTGGCAAGGTGAAATCGGTCGATGACGCTTCGATCCAGGCCATGCCGGGCGTCCGCCGCATCGTGCGGCTGAATGGCGCCGTCGCCGTGGTGGCGGTTTCCTGGTGGCAGGCCAACAAGGCGGTCCAGGCGGTGCGCATCGCCTGGGACGACGAAGGTCACGGCGATCTGTCGACGACGAGCATCGGCGACTTCGTTCGCGGCGGGCTCGATGGGCCGCCGGGGCAGGTGGGCCGCGTCGACGGCGACGTCGACACCGCCCTGAAAAGCGCGGTGCGGCGCATCGAGGCCGACTACGTGGTGCCGTTTCTGGCGCACGCCACCATGGAGCCGCAGACCTGCACCGCACGGGTGCGACCCGACGGCGTCGAGATCTGGGCGCCGACCCAGGATGCCTCGACGGCTCTCGCCACCGCGGCAATCGCCGCCGGCGTGTCAGACGAGAAGGTCAAGGTCAACCGCATGCTGCTCGGCGGCGGTTTTGGGCGGCGCGGCACGATTCAGGAATTCGTCCGTCAAGCGGTGCTGATCGCCCGCGAGGTCGATGCCCCGGTCAAGCTCGTCTGGAGCCGCGAAGAGGATGTCGCGCACGACCTGTACCGGCCGTTCGGCATGGCCCGCATGGTCGCCGGGCTCGACGCCGCGGGCCTGCCGGCGGCGTGGTCGATCCGGCTCGCCGGCCCATCATTCGTCGCCGAAATCCTGCCGGGGCTAGGCACCAGCTTCGTCGACCGGAGCTTCGTCAGCGGGCTTGCCGACGAAATGGCCTACGACGTGCCGAACTACCGCGTCGATTACGTGGTCCGCGAGACTGCGGTGCCGCTCGGCGTCTGGCGCGGCATCAACTACACGCAGAATGTCTTCTACAAAGAATGCTTCGTCGACGAGATGGCGCATGCCGCCGGCGTCGATCCTTATCGCTTCCGACGGCTGCTGCTGCGTAACAGCCCGAAAAATCTCGCGGTGCTCGACGCTGCAGCGGCGAAAGCCGGCTGGGATACGCCGCTGCCGCCGGGCGTGTTCCGCGGCCTCGCGGTCACCGAGGCGTGCGGCAGCTATTGCGCCCAGGTGGTCGAAATCTCGGTCGCTGAGGGCCGCGTGCGCGTGCATCGCGTCATTTCGGCGCTCGATTGCGGCCACGTGGTCAACCCGCTCACCATCGCGGTGCAGACCGAAGGTTCGATCGTCTACGCGCTGTCTGCCGCGCTGTATGGCGAGATCACCATCAAGAACGGTGCCGCCGAGCAGTCGAACTTCAACGATTATCGGATGCTGCACATCGCCGACATGCCCGAGGTCGACACCGTGATCGTCTCGGGCAACGATTTCTGGGGCGGCGTCGGTGAACCGCCGGTGGTGCCGCTGGCACCGGCCTTATGCAACGCGGTGTTCGCGGCGACGGGAAAACGCATCCGCTCGCTGCCGCTGAAGAATCACGATCTGCGGCCAATCTGAGCAGTTTAGATCGCGTTTACGCCGCGCGGCGCTCCTCGATCACCATCGGGAGGCCATTGTCGGGCCGCAACGTCACCCGCAACAGCGGCCATACGGCCGTGCCAGGCGCAAGCATAAGCCGGAAACTCTTCACGATGCTGGCCAGCACGAGCGTCGCCTCCTGCAGGGCGAACACCGAGCCGATGCAGGTCCGCGCGCCGGCGCCGAACGGGATATAGGCGTAGCGATCGATGGCGTGGCGTGCGTCGCCCAAAAAACGCGTCGGATCGAAGCTGTTCGGATCACGCCACAGCAAGCGGTGACGATGCAGCACATAGGGCGCGATCACCACCAGCGAGCCGCGCTTGACCTTGGTGCCGGCAAGGTCGTCCGGGCCAAGCGCGACGCGGCTCATGGCGGCGATCGGCGGGTAGAGCCGCGCCGCCTCCTCGATCACCGCGCGCGTCTCGACAAGCCGATCGCCAAGCGAAGCCGGCGGCCCGTGCAGCTCGCGCTCGGCCTCGGCCTCGAGGCGTTCGCGCCATTCCGGCGACTGCGACAGCAGAAACAGCGACCAGCTCAGGAGGTTTGCGGTGGTCTCGTGACCGGCGGCGATGAAGGTCAAGATGTTGGAGCGAACCTCGATCTCCGCCATGTGGTTGCCGGTCTCGGGATCGAGCGCGTTCAGCAACAGCGTCAGGATGTCCCTCGCCACTGCGTTCGGCTCCTCGGCCATGCGGCGGCGCCGCGTGGCGATGATGTCGTCGATCGCAGCTTCGAAGTAGCGCAGCGTCGAACGCACGCGCCAATGGGCGAAACGCGGCACCGACGGCGGCAAGCCGATCACGTCGAACGCGTCGATGCGGCCGATCGTGTCGAAATAGGTCCGCATGGCGAGGCGGAATTCCTCGGGCCCGCGGCCGAGCCCGTCGGAAAATATGGTGCGCTCCAAGACGTCGAGCGTCAGGCGCGTCATTTCGGCGGCGATGTCGAGCGTGGCGCCGTCCTGCTGGCGCCAGCGCGCGACCAGCGCCTCGGCAGCCGCCAGCATGTCCGGCGCGAAGTCCATGATGGTCTTGCGCGCGAAAACCGGAGCGACGGTGCGGCGTTGACTGCGCCATTGCTCGCCTTCGGCGCTGAGCAAGCCATGGCCGAGCCCGGCCGAAAGCACGCGGCGCTGCAGCGCGTCCTTGTGGTAATTGCCGGCATTGTCGAGCAGCACGTGCTCGATGGCGCGCGGCGCGCTGACCAGCACGACGTGGGCGAAGGGCAGCCCGCCGACCACGATCGGTTTGTCGAAGTGGTCCTGCGCCCAGCATTCCAGAGGATTGCGCCAGAGCGAGGTTATCAGGCGGACGACGCCGAGCGGCTTCGGTTGCGGCACCGGTGCCGGCGGCACAAAACTCGACGCCGGGAGCTCGAGAACCCTGGCAGCCGATGAACTCATGTTCGTCGCGCACCGGAATGATTTTGCAATTCCGATAAAGCTTAGCAAAAAACGCCAAATTTGGGCGCTCGGTTTTTGGGCAAGTCCGCCTTATTTGGTCGTCGGAGAATGGTTTGTTCGCCCCTGTGTCGCCGCCGCCACAGTCAGTGTGCCGCGCTCGATACGAAGAAATTATTCGGTACCGCCGGCGCGGCCGTCAAGAACGTTGCGGGACGGAGGTTTGGACGAGGTAAAGAGGACCCGACAGGCTTTATCGACCAAACAAGCGATCGATTAGCCAGGAATCAAGCCCGCCGCCGCTACCGCCCGGCGGGGGTGCGGGGGCTTGCCTGCCACGATCGGCGAACTGCGGACCGGGAGCGGCCGGCGATTGTGGCAATGCGGCGAACCAGCCGCCGCCGGCAACACCGGGCAGTGGCGCCGGCGCGGTGCCGCGCAACGCGGCTTTCATGAACCGGCTCCAGATGTCGACCGGCAGCCCGCCGCCAGTCGCTTTGCGGGTCGGCGAGGAATCGTCGTTGCCGAGCCAGACCCCGGT
>JASHXZ010000130.1 GCA_030043285.1 Xanthobacteraceae bacterium
CGCCATCGCGCCGATCATCGCCGCGATGGAAATCGCCATCATGATGAAATAAAGCGCGGTGCGCATGCCGATAGTGTGCGGGTCGCCCACCGACGGCGGATTCGCCGGATATTTCAGGTTAGGCACCAGATAAACCGCGACGAAGCCGGCCGCCGCAAGCATCAGAGCCACGGCCTGCGGCGTGAACGCACCCGGCACGCGGCCATAAGCGAACGCGAAAGCAAGCCCGAACAATCCGCCGAAAGCCGTGCAATACACCATCACGGCCGTGAACAGACCGATGCCGGCCTGCACCTTGCGGCTGACCAGCTCGGGCTCTTCCGCCACGGGCATCCCCTTGGCGCGCTCGGCCGCCTGTTTGGCAAGGTCCATTTGCGTCTCGAACGCAATCGCGACATCGACCTGCGGCTCACCGTAGAGCTTCAAAAAACCGAAGGTGAGCAATCCGGCCAGGATGCCTACCAGCATCCCGCGGACAAGAAGCGTCCTGACCATGTGATTGTCCCCTTTAGTGGCAGGGGAAACCGAGCAGATGCCGGCCGTCGTGCACGAATTCGTGCACGTACATGCCATGGATCAGAGAGGTTGCGCCTTCTTCGGCGCCGACGAAGTAGATCGCCAGCATCAGAATAAGCCCGGCGAAAATCGCCCAAGGCAACAGCTCGCGGATCGGAATCACCGGGACCGGGAATGCCGGGCCGAAGGTCGTTGAGGTCATGTTGATCTCCTGGGATTACGCGTCCCGTTAGAGTGCGCCGATCACGAAGAGGGTCTGGCTTTACAGTGGCGCGACCGCGCCGGAATCACACCGGCTTCCACGCTTCGCGATAACTACGGCAGCATAAGGAGGCGCCCACCGCACTGTCAACGAAGGGCGGGCTCGGTCAGGACACTGCCTGGCGTCCGCGCATAGGGTTGAACAGCCGCGCTATTTCGCAGGCTGCGACCAACCCTATGGTCCACCAGACGCTGACAAGGCCGAGCCAACCGACGATCGCCACGGTGAAAGCCTCGGCCCCGCCCAGGAACGGCGTCGCTGCAAACAGCACGATCTCATAGGCCGCATACGCGCCGATCAACGCTGCTGCGATCGCCACCACAGCGCCGACCCGCTCCGTGGCGCGCAGGACCGCCGCGGACACGGCAGTCGCCGCCAGCGCCGCGGCACCGATGACGAAGCCCCACGCGATGGTGCTCGCGTCGACCGGATAGTGCAAAAAGCCGAAGCCGATCGCCTGGTTGACCAGCCAAGCCCCCAACGTCACGACCAGCGCCGACTGCAACGGCAGCGTCGCTGCGGCAACCACCGCAAAGGCGGCGAACGGCGTCGCGCAGGCGAAGGCAAAGCTCGCCAAGGCGCAAGACAGCGTCAGCAGTCCGAAACAGAACAGCGGCGCAAACCGCGGTTCGACCGGATGCAGTCGAGCGGAATTCCGACGCGAAAGCGAAGGGATATTAAGAGCCATGGCCGATCTCCTCTGCTTCATTCTACTCAACCGCCGGGAAATTGTCTGCCCCGCCGGGGCACGGGATCAATGATGTACCGGGTCTTCGACCTCGTGGGGCTCCGCGCGATCGTAAGCCGACAGCCAGGCGGCCAACGCGTCGGATGAGCGGTCCGATGCCTGCAGCTGCCGCAATGCCACCCGAACAACGGCCCGCGCAAACCTGTCGTGAGGCGCAGCTGCGGCCGAAGGCGCCTGTCCGGCTGCGACGGCGTCGATGACGCTGTGCTTGAGAGCGACGAGTTGCGGGTCGCCAAAGCGCGCCAGCAGGATTTGAAACGCGGCGTGATGTTGCGGTTGAAACGCGCGGCTCCTACCGAACTCGTCCCTGATCGGATTCGGCGGATAAAGATGCGCGCACGGAACCCAGCCGTCGGGCAGCGGCTCGGTGGCGGCGTGGGAGCGGCGGTGCGCCAACAGTTTGGGAAGCACATGGGTGTGCGGCCCGCTCGGGCTCTTCCCGTTGGGCGGCGGGATCGGTTGATAGACCTCGACGCGGCCGAGACGACTGACAAAGACGCGGTGCGGGTTGGCGCTCAGGATCACGCCCATGGCGGCGCTGTCGGGGGCGAATACGGACTTGCCGATGCAACTGCGAAGCTTGGCGATGGTCATCGGATCGCGGCTGCGAACGCAGACATCGACCTGCAGGGTGTCGAGGCCGAGGTCGAAGAGAATAGAGTCGCGGTCTTCGGCGCGCAGCGCCGCGCGATCGGGACCGATTTCGGCAAGGACGTTGCGCCCGCTCATGGCGCACGTTTGGCGCGGCAGGCACAGCGCCACCCGATGGCTCCAGCTCTCTTTGGTCAGGGATTCCGAGGCAATCGGGCGGAGCTGCGGATGCGCCTCGATGCGCATCGCTCCGCGCAGCGTCACCGCCGAGATCATGCGATCGCTGCGGTCGAGCGTGGTCGCTTCGTCGACGTCGCGGGTGAATTCGGCGATGGCGCCGAACGTGCCGAGGCTCCATCCGACGTCGCTGTCGGCGGCTTGCTCGGCGAGAAAGTCAACGAGATCGGTCATCACATCACGCCCTGGCCACGCGGCGACGCGCTTGGCGGCGCCGGGCCGATGACAGGTGCCGCGCCGAGCGCGGACGGACTCGATGGCGCGCCGCCCATCGTGAACCTGATCCCTGCATACGCGCCGAATCCGGGACGCATGAAGCCGAGCGGATCTTCGTACTGCGCGTTGAACAGATTATCGATCCTGGCGAACAGGGTGACATCGTCGCGCAGCGCGTAGTTCGCCGCAAGGTTGACGGTCACGAAGCCCGGGGCCTCGACGTAGGGAATGGTGCCGTCGGGCGCGACGCTTTGCCGGGCGAAATCCCACCACGGGCCGACATAGAGCAAGGTCGACGACAGCGTCAGCCGGTCGGTTGCCCGCCAATTCGCCGTCAAGGACGCTTTGTTCTTGGGCCGCCGCAGCAGTTGCTGCCCCGCGCAAGGCGGCGACGTACAGCCGGGCGTCGATTCGGCCAGCGCCAGCGTATAGGTGTAGTCGGCGCGAAGGCTGAGACGGCTGTTGACCTGCCATGCCGCGAAATTCTCGAAACCCCAGGCGGTAGCCTCGTTGATATTGCCGAGACTCTCGACTGGAGGCGTCGGGGTCGTGACTGTCTCGATGAGATTCTGGATGTCATTGTGGAAATAGGTCGAGCCGAAGCGGAAGCGGCCGTTGGCCAGCGGTTGCTCGAAACCGACGTCCCAGCCCGTGCTTTGCTCCGGTTGCAGGTTCGGATTGGCCACGAAAAACGGCAGGAAATTCACGTAAAGATCTTCCAACGACGGCGCCTTGAAGCCGGTGCCGTAGCTGGCCACGAGCTTGGTGTCGGTCTGCGGAACGATATAGACCGGCGCCACGCGGAAGGTCACATGGTCGCCGAAATCTTCGTTGGCGTCGAAGCGGACATTCGAGACGAGATAGAGCTGCTTGCTGATTTGACTTTGCAGCTCGAACCAGCCGGCGTCGTTGCGCCGTTCCGCGTTTGTTACGAAAAACGTCTCGTTGCCGAACGCATCGATATTGCTGCTTGAATTGGTCCACAAGGTCTCGTTCTGATCTTGGGCGCCAAACAGCAGCAATTGTCCCGGCGCCATTTGCACCTCGCCGCGATAATCCTCCTCGATGCGCGTTCCCGCGTTGACCATCGGCGGCAGCACCAGGGGTGAAGTGAGCCCGGTGTCCGCGTTCGGATCGAGATTCCAGGTCCATGAATTCGTGTAGTTCACGCCGAAGAAGTTCTTGAAGCCGGCGGACGGCGACCAGACGAGTTCGGCGCGCCCGGCGAATTGATGGTCGACCTGCGTGCTCTGAATCGGCTCGGCGAAACTTTGCGGAAAATAGTCGACGAAATCGTCATTGGTGAAGTTGAGCTTCGAATCGGTGTAGCGGCCCACCAGGTTGAGCGCGAGCGTGTCGCTGAGCTTGGCGCCGAGCTTCGTCGACAAGGTCCAGTTGTCGTAGAAATCGTTGTTCCTCTGCTGACCGGGCGGGAGGTCGTATGTCGGCGTCACCGGTGTCGAAGCCGACTGGAAATGCTGGATGTTGAAGACGTAGTTGAAATCGCCCTGCGAACCGCTCAGCCCGGCGCGCTCGTTCGTCGTCCCGAACGATCCGCCTTCCAGCGATAGGGTGGCCTTTGGCGGGCCGTTGCCGCTCTTGGTGGTGATCGAAATCACCCCGCCGATGGCGTCCGAGCCGTACAGGCCGCTTTGCGGCCCACGTAAAACTTCGATGCGTTCGATGTCGCCGGTTAAGAGCTGGCCGAAGTCGTACGAGCCGTTGGGGTTGCTCGGATCCGACACGTCGATGCCGTCGATCAGCACCTTCACGTGATTGGAATTGGTGCCCCAGATGAAGACCGAAGTCTGGCCGCCCGGACCGCCAGTTTGCACGACATTAAGGCCGGGCACGCTCGCCAGCGCGTCGGGCACGGTGCGCCACTGATGGCTTTCGATGTCCGCGGCAGTGATCACCGAGACTGAACTGCCCGACTGCTCGCTGGGCGTGGGCTGTGTCGTTTCACTGACGACGACCGAGTTGCCCGCGGCCTGGTTGGTCGGATGCGAAGGCGGCGCCGCGGTCACCGAAATCGCCGGCAACGCGACTGATGGGCTGGCAGCCGCGTCCTGCGCGAGCGCGCAAGTCCACGGCGCGAAAGCAAACGACGCAGCAATGGCGGACGCAATGGTACTGCCGGCGCAGATGACGCGCCGCTTGGCGGATTCATGGCAAGACACGGGAACACCTCGGGTAACACGCCCTGTGGCACGTCACCGCGAACTCGGTGTCCCGCTCATCCGTGCGGATGATTGGGTCGCCCTTCCGTCAGTACACCCCGACCGACAGCGCTCGCGCATGACCACGGCTGACGGCAGGTCTCCTGGCTCGCGGGTCGCTACCTTCCGTCGCCTTCCCGGGACCCGAGATCCCAGTGGACATTTGACGGAAGATTCGCCGCTTACAGTTGCGGGGGCAGCCGCAGCATTGGGC
>JASHXZ010000627.1 GCA_030043285.1 Xanthobacteraceae bacterium
TGTGGGATGCCGTCGTCGCCGGGGCCGGGCCGGCGGGTGCGGTCGCGGCGGCGATCCTGGCGCGCCACCGCCGCCGCGTGCTGCTTGTTGATCGCCCCGGCGCCGGCAGCAAGATCGGTGAGTCGTTGCCCGGCGCCGCGGCGCGCTTGCTGGGCGCGGTCGATCTGCCGGCGCCCGATCCGCAGGGGCCGCACGCCCGCATCGCCGGAACGTTGTCAGCCTGGGGCTCGCCCGCCTTCACCGCGACGGATGGGTTGCGCGACCCTTATGGCTCGGCGTGGCGACTTGACCGCCGCCGTTTCGACGCCGATCTGCGCGCAGCAGCGAGCGCGGCAGGTGTAACGACCCGGTCGGCGCTGGTGCGCGACGTCACCCGCGACAACGACGGCTGGAGGGTGCGCTTTAATCAGGGCGACGACGCGCCAGCCCGCTGGATCGTCGACGCCAGCGGCCGCCATGCGCGGCTCGCGCGCAAACTCGGGGTTAGGCGGCCGCGTGAAAGCCGAATGGTCGCACTCTATCGCATCGAACAGTCCGCCGCGGACCTGCGCGACAGCCGTACACGGATCGAAGCCGCGCCCAATGGCTGGTGGTACGCCGCACGGCTGCCCTCCGGCGCGGCCATTGCCGGGTTCCACACTGACGCGGCGGAAGCGGCGCGCATCAAACAGGAGCCGCAAGCGTGGCGGGCCGGGCTGGCCGCGACGCCCGGTCTCGGGCCACTGCTTTCTTCTATGCGCTTTGCGCAAGTGCTGCCGGCGGTCGACGCCGGCGCCGCTCGACTTTCGGAGTTTTACGGCCAAAGCTGGATCGCTTGCGGCGATGCCGCGACAAGCTTCGATCCGATTTCCGGGCAAGGCATTTTTGGCGCCCTGCATTCCGGCCTTTACGCCGCTCACGCCATCCATGCCGCGCTCGATGGCGAGCCTCGACTGCTCGCCGACTACGCGAAGGGTATGGAACGGGTGTGGTCGATTTATCGCACACGCCACCATTCCCTGTATGCGAGCGAACAGCGTTGGCCGGACCGGCCATTCTGGTCGCGCTCATTGCAGGAGAAAGCGACAGGGGTCGCTTCGCTCGCCCCAGGCTACGCCTAAAACAGCGCGAGCTGTTCCGCGGCCGGACGCGGCGGACGAAAATGCTCGGTCGTCGTGGATGCCCTGGTCTTGTTGAAGCCGAGCCGCTCGCAGGCGACTTCGAAGCGGCGGCCGATCATCCAGGCGACCGGACCGGCGCCGGTCATCCGCTTGCCCCACGTCGAGTCGTAATCCTTGCCGCCGCGCGTGTCGCGGATGAGCTTGAAGACGTGGCGGTAGCGATCGGGAAAATTCTCGATCAGCCATTCACGGAACAGGTCGCGCACTTCGAGCGGCAGGCGGAGCAGCACGTAGCCGGCGTGGCGCACGCCGGCCTCCGCGACCGCTTCGAGGATACGCTCGATCTCGGCATCGTTGATCGCCGGAATGACCGGCGCGACCATCGCCGAGGTTGGCACGCCGGCCGCGGTGAGCTGGCGCAAAGCCTCGAGTCGGCGCGGTGGCGTCGGCGCGCGGGGCTCCATGACGCGCGCCAGCTGGACATCGAGGGTCGTCACCGACAGCGCGACCTTGACCAGATTGCGCTCGGCCATGCGGGAGAGGATATCGAGATCGCGCAGCACCAGGTTCGACTTGGTGACGATGCCGACCGGATGGCCGGCGCGTTCCAGCACTTCCAGAATGCCGCGCATGATCTTGTAGCGGCGCTCGATCGGCTGATACGGATCGGTGTTGGTGCCGATGGCGATTGTTTTCGGCACGTAGCCGGGCGCCGACAATTCGCGCTCCAAAAGTTCGGGCGCGTTCGGCTTCATGAACAGCTTCGATTCGAAATCGAGCCCGGGCGAAAGGCCGAGATAGGCGTGGGTCGGCCGCGCGAAGCAATAGACGCAGCCGTGCTCGCAGCCGCGATAGGGATTGATCGAGCGGTCGAAGGAAATGTCGGGCGAATCGTTGCGGGCGAGGATCTTACGCGTCGAGTCGGCCGTGACGGTGGTCTTGAACGGCGGCAACTCGTCCAAGCCCTGCCAGCCGTCGTCGAAGGCGATGCGCGCCAGCGGCTCATAGCGGCCGGAGGCATTCGAAACCGTGCCGCGGCCGCGGCGGCGCTCGCGGTCGATCGGCTTTCCCATTTCGCCCGCCGGAGCCGAGGGCAACAGCGGCTCCGGCGGGCGCCTCAAGGCGGACGAACGGCTCATGGCCAGAAGATAACTCCGCCACGTGAACAAAACAAGAACAATTATGCGTGATGAGGCCGCGCCGACTTGGCCGCATTGGACAAGTCCGCAGGAACCGTATCGATGGGAAGAGTCTAGTGGACACTGGCGTCGACCACCGGCCCGACCAATGCTCAGCGTCATTATCCCAACGCTTGATTCCGAACGGTCCCTGGTGCCGACCTTGGCGGCGCTTGTTGCCGGCGCGACGGCGGGTTTGGTCAGCGAGGTACTGTTCGCCGACGGTGGATCGCAGGATGAAACGGCAATTGTTGCCGACGTAACCGGGTGCAATGTGCTGCGCGGCGACGGATCGCTCGGCCTGCGGCTCAAAACGGCCGCAGCTGCAGCGCGAGCGCCTTGGCTGCTGTTCCTGCGGCCTGGCATTGCCCTCGAGCCGCCGTGGATCGGCGAAGCGAGCCGCTTCATCGAGATAACCCACGGCAGCGAGCGCGCAGCGGTATTTCGGCGCAGCGCTTCGGCGTCCTCGCCTTGGCGCGAAGCCCTGGCTCAGGCGATGCTCGCACTCGGCGCCACGCCGCGCCCCGACCAAGGCCTTCTGATCTCGCGGGGTTTCTACGATGCGCTCGGCGGCCATCGCGCCGACGCCGCCGCTCCGGAAACGGACTTGATCCGCCGCATCGGCCGCCGCCGCATCGCCCGGCTCGCCGCGGCCGCTCGCACGGCCCTGCAAGATACTTGACTTAGTCAACTTTCCGGACGAGCTTTGGCGCATGAGCGCTCGCCGGCCGGACGATCGTATTACCGCGGTGCGCCGCTTCAACCGCTTCTACACGCGACAGATCGGCGTGCTGCGCAAAAACTTTCTCGACAGCCCGTATTCGCTGGCCGAGGCGCGCGTGCTCTACGAAATCGCGAGCCGCCGCGCGCCGACCGCGAGCGACGTCGCCCGCACGCTCGATCTCGACGCCGGTTACCTGAGCCGACTGCTGCGCCAATTCGAGCGACGCGGGCTGATCCGGCGCAAAACGTCGCTGCGCGACGCACGGCAAAGCCATCTGTCGCTGACGCCGCGCGGCCGACACGCTTACGCGCCGCTGGAACGGCGCTCGCAGCGTGATACCGCAACCATGCTCGAGCGGCTGCCACCCGCCGCGCAGTCGCGACTGATCGCGGCAATGCAGACGATCCACGGCTTGCTCGATGACGATGGCGCAGCGCCGCTACCCCAAAGCGCCGGCGCGGCGTACACATTGCGCGCGCCGGTGCCGGGCGATTTCGGCTGGATCGTGCGCCGTCACGCCGAGATCTACGCACGGGAATACGGCTGGACCGAACCGTTCGAAGGCCTCTGTGCGCAGATCGTAGCGGACTTTGCCAACGGTTACGACGCCAAGCGCGAACGCTGCTGGATCGCCGAGATGGACGGCGAGCCGGTCGGCTGCATTTTTCTGGTCAAGGATTCGACGAAACTCGCCCGCGTCCGGCTGTTGCTGGTCGATCCGAAGGCGCGCGGACTCGGTCTCGGCGCCCATTTGGTCGACGAGTGCGTGCGCTTCGCCCGCCGCGCCGGCTATAAGAACATCACGCTATGGACCCATAGCGTGCTTACCGCCGCGCGCCACATCTATCAGAAGGCCGGCTTTCGGCTCACCGGCACCGAGCGGCACAAAAGCTGGGGCAAGCCGGTGACGAGCGAGTTCTGGGATTTGGAGTTGTAGTTCGTCATTTGGAGCGAAGCGACGAAGCAATCCAGAACGGCGCCACTGCTGGATTGCTTCGCTTCGCTCGCAATGACGAATGACGCAGTTATGCCGTCGCGCCTTGCGCCTTCGGCCGGCGCAAATGCTCGTCGAGCCGCGGCATGATCTCGACGAAGTTGCACGGCCCGTAGCGGTAATCGAGCTGGTGCACCAGAATCTCATCCCAGGCATCTTTGCAGGCGCCAGGCGAGCCCGGCAGACAGAAGATGAACGTGGAGCCGGCAACGCCGGCGGTGGCGCGCGACTGAATGGCCGAGGTGCCGATCTTCTGGAAACTCACCACCAGGAACAACGCCGAGAACGCGTCCATCTTCTTCTCGAACAGCGGCTCGACCGCCTCCGGCGTGACGTCGCGGCCGGTGAAGCCGGTGCCGCCGGTGGTGACGACCACATCGATGACCGGATCCTCGATCCAGGCTTTTACGCGGCCACGGATCGCCTCGACGTCATCCGCAACGATGCCGCGCTCGGCGACGACGTGCCCAGCCGCGACGATGCGCTGCACCAGCAGCGCGCCCGATTTGTCGTCCTTGAGCGAGCGGGTGTCGGAGATCGTCAGCACCGCAATTTTCAGCGGCACGAACTGTTTCTTCTCGTCCACTCCCGGCATCTCTGCTCCGTGACCAACAGATAAAGGCGCAATTAAAGACGTGACGCTGCGGTGTTGCGCGCCGGCTCTCCACGGCCCGCTCGAGTGCTGCGCTATGCTGCACTATAATGGCTTGCGCGAAGCAAAGATACCGCGCCGGCGCGGCAAATTAACCATGTGTTTCCCGGCATTTATTGCCTAGTGAAAAACCTTTGCGAGTAACCCGATTTTTACCTTGGTGG
>JASHXZ010000628.1 GCA_030043285.1 Xanthobacteraceae bacterium
ATGCGTTGTCTCCGGCGTGAGGAAAGCGCGAAGCGCGGTGCGGTTGGCGAGCGACGGGTCTTCCCAATAGGCCCGGATCGGAGTCCAGCCATCACTGAGACCCTCCTCATAGGCGTTGCCGTTCTGCGAGATGACGGCAGTGATCCGATCGGGGAGATGGGCGGCGAGGCGGAATCCTGTCGGAGCGCCATAGTCAAAAACGTACACCGTAAACCGATCGAAGCCGATGACTTCGGTAAAGCGCTCGATCACGCGGGCAATGTTGTCGAAGGTGTATTCGAATTGCTCCCGCGGCGGCATATCGGACTGACCGAAGCCCGGCAGGTCCGGCGCGACCATATGAAACCTGTCGGCAAGCAGCGGAATCAAACCGCGGAACATGTGGCTGGCAGTCGGGAAGCCATGCAACAGCAGGAGCTTCGGAGCGTCGGCTGGTCCCGCTTGACGATAAAAAACCTTAAAGCCATCGACGTCGGCGGTGCGATATCTGACAGACACCATCGAAGCCTCCTGTGCTTTTGATCTTAGTTGCCGGTTACAAGCGAATTGCGTCGCGGATGATGTCGACGACGGCTGCAGGCGCCGTGACGCTGGGCGTATGATCGACTGCATGCGCCTTTATCGTCGCCTTCATGCGCTCCGCCATGTAGCGCTGTGTCTGCTGGACGATCATGCGATCGTCTTCGGCAATCAGAAACCAAGTCGGCAGGTCCTTCCAAAGCGGGCGTCCTGCTGGAACCGTGATGCAGCTGATCGACAGTGGCCGCTGCACGGCCGCGAGCACGGCCTGATCCTCGACGGAAGCGTTCGGCGCGAACGCCGCGGCGAAGGCGTCTTCGGGCAGCCAAATCAAGCCATCGTTGTCCGGCGCCAGCTTCGGCGCTTTGGGATGGGGTTCGAAGCGGTAGAACACGTCTGCGACCTTCTCGCCTTCGTCCGGCGCAAGAGCGGTTACGTAGACCAGCACCTTGACGCGTTCGGGTCGCGCCAGCCCGATGACGGCGCCGGCATAGGCGTGCGCTGCCAAGACGACCGGCCCCGGCATACGCTCGATGCTGCGGTTGAGCGCCGCCACGTCGTCGGCCAGCGACGTCAATGGCACTGGCACCGCGGACGCCTTTACGCCATGGGCGGCGAGCCCGGCTATGACCCGCGCCCAGCTCGATCCATCCGCCCACGCGCCATGGGCAAGCACCACGCTGACATCCTGCATCGCCATCTGTCGCTCCCGACGTTGCCGGCATCGGCCGTTCCATAACCTCTCAAATAGTATTTGACAGGTTAGGTAGGGCGACATAACTTGTCAATGGGCGTTTGACCGGTTATGCGATTGGAACTTCTGCTTCGAGGGGGCCAATCGTGCAACGTCGACCGCCCGCAGTTTTTATCGCCGACTCGCTCGGCCTGGATTTTCTGAATTCCGTTGCGACGCCGCTCGATACACCTGTCGACTGGCTCGACAGCGGCGATGGGTTCTTAACGTGGCTGGCTCAAGCCAGGCTTGTGCCGGCGAACATACTGGATGAGCTGAAGGCGCGCGCAATGCCGGGCGAACTGGACAAGGTTGCGGATCAGGCGCGTGCTTTGCGCGAGTGGTTCAGAAAATTTGTCACCAAGCATATGGGCCAGCCGCTGCCGCCGAAGGCGCTCCAGGAATTGGGGCCTTTGAACGAGCTGCTCCAGCGTGACGAGACATTTTCGCAGATATCACGCCATCGCGAGCACGACGGTGATCGCTTCGAACTGTGCGCCGTGCGTCGCTGGCGATCCCCCGAATCTTTATTACTGCCGATCGCCGACGCGTTGGCGAAATTCGTGTGTGACGAAGATTTCGCCCGCGTGAAAGCCTGCGAGGGACATCACTGCACGCTGGTGTTCGCCGACCATACACGGGTCGGCGGGCGGCGATGGTGCAGCATGGCGATCTGCGGCAATCGCGCCAAGCAGGCCGCGCACCGCAAGCGGCTCGCGAACAGGCGCTGACCGGCTGACCAAACTCTGGGAGCGTGAGAAACGGAGTCTAATCACCATGGCCGCTCTTCCCTTGATCGTCTTCGATGTCAACGAGACGCTGCTCGATCTTGAAACGATGGAGCCAACCTTTCAGCGCATCTTCGGTGACCGGAGTGCGATGCGCTTGTGGTTCGCCGACTTGATCCTTTATTCCGCAGCGCTGACAGTGGCGGGCTGCTATGTGCCGTTCACCGATATCGGGGCTGCGGTCATGAAAATGCTTGCGGATACACGCGGCATCAAGATCAGCGACAAGGACAAGAAGGAACTCACGGAGGAATTCTCGACCATGCCGCCGCACCCGGAGGTTCCGGCCGCGCTGCGCAAGCTTCGCGGCGCCGGTTTTCGGCTGTTCACTCTCACCGACAATCTGCTTGAAGTTCAAACCCGCCAACTCGAGCATGGCGGTATTGTCGACCTGTTTGAGCGGCGCTTCAGCGCCGACGGCGTGAAGCATCACAAACCGTCGCGCCAGGCTTACGCCTACGTCGAGAGGGAGCTCGCGGCTAAGCCGTCCCAATTCTGTCTTATCGCCTGCCACACCTGGGACACTCTGGGCGCCGTCGCGGCCGGTTGGGAGGCGGCGCTGATCAAGCGTGCCGGCAACGATGTTTTGGCGGTCGGTCCGCAGCCGCACTTTGTCGGCAAAGACCTCAACGATATCGCCGACCAGCTCATCGCCCGGCACAAGCGAGCCGCCTGACGCGCCGGCAAATGCCACCTAAACAGCATCTCCGCAGGTCGGCATAGCAGGCGGCGCGAGCTGGAGCGCCGCCTCACTTTCGGCGGCAAGCGTCACCCGCGTCAGGCCGCTTTGCTCCGATCTGCCGACATTTCGGCTGGATCGTGAAGGCGCCGGCTAAACGGCCGCAAAGCGGGCCTGACGGCGACCCATGCGAGAGCCATCGGCGGAGGCAACGGACGCTTTTAACCGAAGATCTCTCGTTCCTTGAAATGGAGATCGTTCTGGTTGAAATACTGCAGCGACCAGGCGTCATCGGTATAAAGAAACATGCCGTTCGCGATTGCGGCCTGCTGCTTCGATTGCGGTTGCGCGTTGATCGGTCCCGTTTTGCCCTTTGCTTTGGCAGTCGCCGCCGCCGCCGGCTTCCGCTTCACCGGTTTTGCAGTTTTCTTTCGAGCCGCCTTCTTCGTGCTGAACTTTGCCATCGTCAATTTCCTCGTGCTGGCGGAAATTCCGCTTCGGTCTCGATGTAAGGCTGCCTACTTGTGTCCTCGTCGGCTTTTCGCGCGCACCGGCGCCTTCCTGGACGAAGCCCGCTTCTTCTTGGACGGAGCACGCTTCTTCTTGGACGGAGCACGCTTCTTAGACGGAGCTTGGGTTTTCTTGGCCGGAGCTTTCTTCGCCCTGGCCGTCGCCCCTGCATTCTTCTTCGGAGCCGCCGCCTTCGGATTGGCCATGCGATCCAGAAAATTGTAGTGATCGACCAGGCCCAGCGCCTCGATGGCGAACGCCGTGGCCACATCAGCGTCGTGGACCGCCAGCAGATTATCCCCATTAGCGGCTTCGCCGCCCGCCGCCAGGTTCGAGGAACCGCAATACACGACCGGATCGCTGCCATTGAGGCCGCAGACCACGAACTTGTCGTGGATCTCGTGTCCCGGAGGGCTCGGTACCTGGTCGAATGGCGGCGGCAGAATCACGCGGCTGGGCTTGCCGGTGACCTGAACGCCGGTGCCCTGTCCGGGCGCGTACAGAAAAATCCCCGTCGGCGCGTCGGAGATGCCATAGCTGTAAACCGACTGCTTGGCGTGGAGAGCACCGAGCGTCTGGCAGACCGGACCTTGGCTCTTGGTAAGCTGCATCACTGCAAAAATCACATTACCTTTGGCCGCCTGCGTCTCCTGGTTGATGCGATCGGCCATGCCGCCAAGAACATTGTTCACATCCGCAGTCGTATGCGGAGAAAACGTGATCTCCATTTGCGGCACGAAGCCGGCTGCAGATTTATAGGGCTGAGTGGCGAGGCTCGTACTGGCAAACGCGGCGGCCGCCTTCGTGCTCGGTGATTTGTTGGCGCTCAACACCTGCCAGCTTTGCTCGAAGACCTTGTCATATTGCCCGGCCACGTTCGCATCCTGAAAGACCAGGACATGATTGGCGTTCACGTATAGTCCGGTCAAAGAAAAATTCGTGGAGCCGGTGAGGACCTGAATGGCGCTTTCGACGTTTCTCGAGACGATAAAAATCTTGTCATGCGAATAGCGGCCGAACGAGCCGCGTATGATGGCCGATTGACCTTTCTTCTGCTGCTGGAACAGATCGGTGAACTGATCTTCAGGCGTCCTGACCTTGGCCCCCTTCTTGGTGACGTGCAAAGAGGCGTTGTCCAGAATAATACGGACCCTGCCCTGCCCCGCCAGCGTCAGCAGGATTTTCACGACGTCCGGCTCGTTGAGGTCGTAAGCAAATACCTTGAGCGTCAGGGTCGAATCGTTGAGCACCTGGTTGAGTACCTGAAATACCTGCTCGCGCGCGGTTTCGCCCATCCAATTGTAAATTTGCGCAAAGGTGACCGGTTGCTTGTTGTTGTCCGTGCCGGCCTGCGTGTTGGTGTCAAACTCCAGTTGCCCATTCTTGGGCACCACCGGCGTATTCGCGCCGAAGTGGTGCACGTAAGCTTCCGACTGTATGTAGCCTCGGGTAAAACCGAGCGTAACCGCACCCTTCTTGAACGGCCCCACGGCTACCTTCACCGCGGCGGCCAGGCTGGAGTCAAGCGCTTGCATGGCACCGTTCGCGTCGAAGTAGCGCGGCGTGACCGTGTACGTGTATACGCCGAACGCGGGCGAAACTCCCTGGTGGGCGGTGCCTGGGTAATGAGTCCAGCGGTATTTCTGGATCGGAGCGTTCACAGTCGAGTTCG
>JASHXZ010000629.1 GCA_030043285.1 Xanthobacteraceae bacterium
GCCGTCTTCCGCCAGCGTCGCGATCATGCGGTCAGGCAGGATGCCCCGCTCGGATGTTTGCAATGGCGCCGCCATAAGCGCGGTCTAGCGCCGATGATGGTTTGACGCCAAGGCCGCTGCGGCGTATAGCTGGTCTTATCCCGTGGTCATTTGAGCCGGCCGGCTTGCAGCCACGTAAAATAAATCGCTAAAAGGCCGGGGACGCGTGAGCCCGGCCCGAGGATTTTTCCTCCCGGCTGGGTTTTGTTTTGGCCAAAGGAGGGCCGCATGTCCGCGTCCGCGATAAGACATTACCGTCCCGAAACGCGCCTGGTTCAATCCGGCACGCTGCGCTCGTCGTTCGGCGAAACGTCGGAAGCGCTCTTTCTCACCCAGGGCTACGTGTACGAGAACGCCGCGCAGGCCGAGGCGCGCTTCAAGGGCGAAGACCCCGGCTACCAGTATTCGCGCTTCGCCAATCCGACCGTCGACATGTTCGAGCGGCGCATGGCGGCGTTCGAAGGCGCCGAGGCGGCGCGCGCCACCGCGACCGGCATGGCGGCGGTGACGATCGCGCTGGTCGGCCAAGTGCGGGCCGGCGACCACGTCGTCGCCTCGAAGGCGATGTTCGGCTCCTGCCGCTACGTGGTCGAGGATTATCTGCCGCGCTTCGGCGTCACCTCGACCTTGGTCGATGGCTGCGATCTCGACGCCTGGCGCGAGGCGGTGCGGCCGAACACCAAGACGTTCTTCCTTGAAAGCCCGACCAATCCGGCACTCGATGTGATCGACATCGCCGAAGTCGCCAAAATCGCGCACGCTGCTGGCGCGACGCTGGTCGTCGACAACGTGTTCGCCACGCCGATCTACCAGAGCCCGCTCGCGCTCGGCGCCGACTGCGTGGTCTATTCGGCAACCAAGCACATCGACGGTCAGGGCCGCTGCCTTGGCGGCGTCGTGCTCGGCTCGCAAAAATTCATCCAGGACAAAATCCACACGCTCTTGCGCCAGACCGGCCCGTCAATGTCGCCGTTCAACGCCTGGGTCCTGCTCAAGGGCCTGGAGACGCTCGCCGTGCGGGTGCACCGGCAGACCGACAGCGCTGCCACGCTCGCGGTCGTGCTCGCCGAGCATCCGAAGGTTTCGCGCTTGATCTATCCGGGACGACCCGATCATCCGCAGGCGGCGGTAGCGCAGAAGCAGATGCGCGGCGGTTCGACGCTGGTCGCCTTCGACATCAAGGGCGGCAAGAAGGCGGCGTTCCGGTTCCAGGATGCGCTCAAGCTGATCCGCATCAGCAACAATCTCGGCGACGCCAAGAGCCTCATCACCCATCCGGCAACGACGACGCATCAGCGCCTGACGCCGGCGCAGCGCGCGGAACTCGGCATCAGCGACGGCCTGGTGCGCGTGTCCGTCGGCCTCGAACATCCGGACGACATTGTCGAGGACGTGCTGGCGGCGCTGGAGGCGGTGTAGCAAACCGGTGCTGAGCTGCTAGCGCGGCGCCGCGACCGAGGCGACCGGCGGGCTTGCCGCCTCGACGATGCTGGCAGCCAACAGCTTGGCCCAGCAGGCGTAGCCCCAATCGTTCATGTGCAGCCCGTCGCGCGAGATGAAAACGTCGAACGAGCGGTGCTGGTTTTCGTACCAGTCGCGCATGATGGTGAAGCGGCGAAACAAGCCGACGTTCTCGTCGTGCGCCGCAAGCGCGATCAGATCGACCATACCGGTCGTCTCGGACTTGGCGAGCACGCGCGGCGCATATTGCGGGTCGATCAGCACGACGTCGGCGTCGATGGCCTTGAGTTCGGCGATGCCTTGGCGCAGCTCGACCACGTGCGGCGCCAGCGGACGATCGCGCAGCACCGAGTTGGTGCCGACCTGCCAGAGCACGAGTTGCGGATGCTCGGCGATGACGCCGGTGGTAAAGCGCGCCAGCATATCGGGCGCCTCCTCGCCGTTGACGCCGCGATTGAGCACGGTGATGGCGTGGCCGGGCAGCAGCTTTTGCAGCTCGACGGCGAGCCGGGCCGGGTAGGTCGCGGCCGGCGAAGAGGCACGGGCACCGGCCGTCGACGACGAGCCGATCGCGACGATGACGACCGGCTTGCCGGCGGCAAGCCGCCGTGCGGTGTGTCGCAACGGATAATCGAGGCGCGCCAAGCGCGTCGGGCCGCGGCAAACGACTTCGCTGCCGAGGCCGGGGGCCGTGGCGGCGGGGGAATTGACGAGCGGGGCGAGCTGCGGATGCAGCACCGCCGGCTTGGCGTCTTGCGCCGGAATAGCGGTCGCCGCCGCCAGCGCATGCTGGCCGCCGGCGGTTTGCGCGCGCGCCGAAGTAAGCATGGCCAGAACCACGACGGCTGCGGCCATTAAACCCGCCAAGCTTGGCGCTATTCCCTGGTTGTCTTTGTCGCCCGGCATAAACTCGTTATCGCAGCAGTCTCACGGCGTCAGACGCGTCGCACTAATGATCTGAAACGCCAGTGCCTTTCCGATACAATCGTGAACCTTCCGGGCCATATCATACTTCTTGGTGGCCGCATAGAGATCGAAGGTCCCTTCTTCATTCCAATGGCGCATGATCGCCAGCCGATCAAACAACAGCGCGCCATGCTCCTGGGCCACCCAGCGCATCACGTCCGCATAGGCGGTGACGTCGAGCATGGCGACGGTGTGCGGGCTATATTGCATGTCCAACAGTACGACGTCGGCACCGGCGGCATTGATCCCGGCAACGCCGGCGGCGAGATCGGCGCTGAACGTGTCCGCTTCGACGCCGCTCAGTGCGTCGAAGGTGCCGGCCTGCCAGATCACCAGCGTCGGCTTGTCGGCGGCCAGGATTTTCGGCAGCGCAGCAGCCATCTGCGCTGTGGTCTGCCGCGTCGCAACATGCGCAGTAACCTTAACCGCAGTGCCGGGCAGCTGCTGCGTCAGCGCCGCTTCCAGCCGCGCCGGATAGGCGAATTGTGCGCCGTCGGGTCCCGGCAGCGTCGACGAGCCGGTGCCGACGACACTGATGTCGAGGCGGTGCCGCTCCTTGATCTGCTGCGCGACGCGGGCAAGCGCAGTATCGCTGGTAATGAGCGAAGGCGGTACGGCGCATTCTTCGGTGCCCGCGACAGCGGGCCCGTTCGCCAGCGTCAGCGCGGCGAGCAGCGCGATGATGAACTTCATGCCTCGCCCCCTGCGAGGGTCCCCTGGGCGGTTTGCGCCCTTTTCTGTTGCGTGCGCCCCTCCATGTTCTTGTACCACGTGAGCAGGCTCGCTGTCGCGATCATGATGAGGATGCCGGCGAGGCTGATCGCGGTCTGAATGAGCGGCCCGCCGGAAAATTGGCTGATGATGAATTGTCCGGCAAATGCCAAGAATACGCCCAGGCAGAAGATTTCCAGCGAATGCTGGCCGCAGCGGATCGCCGGCTGCATGATCCGCCATTTCAAGCCGGGCCAGTCGCGCGGCACGAAGCGCACCGTGATGGCTGCCAGCGCCAGGAAATGGGCAAACCGCAGCACATCCAGATTGGTCTTGTCGATCGGATAGATCAGCTCGCCGAGCCAATTCGGCACCAGGAACGTCAGCGAGTCGAAATGCCAGGTCAGCGTCACGCCCAGGCCAAACAGCAGATAAACGACCGCGACCGCCAGCACGATGCGAGAGCGCAGGAAAGCGTCGAGCCGCTGCGCGCCGCCGATCGCGCACCAGGCGCCGAACACGAACAGCAATTGCCAGGCGAATGGATTGAAGAGCCACACGCCGTTCGGATAGGCCGGAATGTTGATGTCGTAGTGCAGCGCCAGCACGTAGACGATGGCCGAACCGATCAAAGCCAAGGCGGGTTGCCGCAACAGCAGGAACAGCATCGGCGGGAACAGCAGCAACAGCACGATGTAGAGCGGCAACACGTCCATGTTGACGGGCTTGAACTTCAACAACAGCGCTTGAAAGATCGTGACGTCCGGCTGTTTGAGAAAGCCGAGGATGTTCATCTCTTCGGCGTACAGCGGATTATCGAACGTCGCCGCCACGTAAGCGATCTCCGCCATGAAGATGGTGAAGAGAAAAATGTGGGCGACGTAGATCTGCCAGGCCCGGCGCAGGATGCGGGCGCTGGAGACGATGAAGCCGCGCTCGTTCATGGCGCGGCCGTAGACGAAGGCCGCCGTGTAGCCGGAGATGAAAATGAAGATCTCGGTCGCGTCGGAAAATCCGTAATTGCGGATGGTGAACCAGTTGACGACGTTTTCCGGGATGTGATCGAGGAAAATCAGCCACAGCGCGATGCCGCGGAACAGGTCGAGTCGCAAGTCGCGGCCGCTCGGCAGCGTCACCGCGGGCGCCGCCGCGCGCGTGGCCGCCGCGCCGAGACGCGCGGCCTTGCCATTGGCGATCGCCGCCGGCCAGCGCAGCAGTGAGGTGAAGCCTGATCCACCGCTCACGGCGATCCTCGTCACACGGTTGGCGCAGCGCTACTTGAGCTTGAGAAAGCGCGCCCGCACGGTTATTGCAACAGTGTGGCCAAATCTATTCACTTGTCCGTGGATTTTCACGGGCCGGCAGCACAGGAAATGTGCCGCTCTGCCATATCGCCGGCAGGCCCCTGCGCCGAGCGGACCTGCAAGACCCGCGGTGAGCACGAGGAACCCGACCATGTATCGTGCCGTAACCCGCGCAATTGAGGTCGTGGTCACCCCGCGCTTTGTCGCCGACCGCTCGTCGCCTGAGAGTAATTATTTCTTCTGGGCCTACACCATCTCGATCACCAACCAGGGCAGCGAGACCGT
>JASHXZ010000630.1 GCA_030043285.1 Xanthobacteraceae bacterium
CCGTCATGGATCTCGCTGCGGAATTTTACCTGCAGACGGTCGAGGCCGTATTCGTGCGCCACGCGCTGCCGGATGGAGAAATGACGCATCGCGGCCGCCGCGTCGATCCGCGCTGCATCCGGCAAGTGGCGTTGCTCACGATCGAAGGCGAGCACGACGACATTTCGGGAGTCGGCCAGACCGAGGCGGCGCATCATTTGTGCAGCAATATTCCGGCCGAGCGCAAAGTACATTGGCTGCAGCCGGGCGTCGGCCATTACGGCGTGTTCAACGGCTCGCGCTTTCGCGCCGAGATCGCGCCGCGCATCGCCGATTTCGTGCTCTCCACGGCACACGCGAGCCGCGCCACGCGCGCCAGCCTCGCCAAACGCCGCGCCAACGGCGGCGCGATGCAGGTGGCGTGAAGCCGGTCTTCGCGGCTGCCGGTGCGGCCCTATTGCCGCCTGACGGATGTGACACTATCGCAGCCGGTTGATTCGGGCCCCTGGCCATGCTGCTGCGCGCGCTGCTTTACCGCCGTCCCAGTGAGCCGCAGGCGATTCAGATCGTCTTCGATCGCTCGGTCTATGTGGTGCGCGTGCGGCGGCATCGACAGGCGCGGCGCTATACGTTGCGCATCCAGGCGGCGAGCCGCGAGGCGGTGCTGACGATTCCGCCGCGCGGCACGTTGGCGGAGGCGCGCGACTTCGCCGAGAAGCACGGCGCCTGGATTGCGGCACGGCTCGACCGGCTGCCGCGCGCGGCGCCGTTCGCGGACGGCACCGTGGTGCCGTTGCGCGGCGTGCCGCACCGCATCGCGCATCGCCGCATCAGGCGCGGCACGGTGTGGACCGAGGCGGACGCGGCGAGCGAGCAACTCCTCTGCGTCGCCGGTGACAGCCCGCACATCGACCGCCGTGTTGCCGATTTCCTGCGCCGCGAGGCGCGGCGCGATCTCGACAGCGCCAGCCGCCGCTTCGCCAAGGAGCTCGGCGTCGAGATCAAGCGAGTGGCGGTGCGCGACCAGGCGAGCCGCTGGGGCTCGTGCTCGACCACCGGCGTGCTGTCGTTTTCCTGGCGGCTCATCCTGGCGCCGGTTTTCGTGCTCGACTATTTGGCGGCGCATGAAGTGGCGCATCTTGTGGAAATGAATCACTCGGCGCGGTTCTGGCGCATCGTGCAACGACTTTGCCCCGATCACGAGCGCGCCAAGGTGTGGCTCGACGTGCACGGCGCCGACTTGCACCGCTACGGCTTGCCGGACGCAACACGCGAATTGGCGTAGACAACGGCGCTAAAGGAAATCCGCTTACAGCGGTGAGCGGCCGCGCGCCAAGGCGGTGCGGATGTTTTCCATCTCGCGGCCCCATTGATCGGCGCGCGAGGCGAGCAGCTCGCGCAGGCGCTGCGCGGCTTCCGGATAGCTGTCGAGGACCTTCAAAAACGCCGCGCGCGAAATGCGCAGCACGCGCGCCGGTTCGCGCGCGGTCGCGGTGGCGGGCCGTTTGGTCGCCGCCAGCAATGCGGTTTCGCCAAGAAGCGTGGCCGGCCCGGCAATCGCTTCCTCGCCGCTGCCGCCCTGCGGCTGCAGCGCTAACGACCCCCGCTGCACCACAAAGGCGCCGTCGGCATCGTCGCCGGCGCTGAACAGTACGTCGCCCGTTTGCAGCGACAGCGATTCCGCGGCGATCGCCAAGTTGCGCACTGCGGCGCCGCCGAGCCGCCGCAGCGTCGGCACGCGCTCCAGCAGCGCGATCTCGTCTTCAATCGCCATGCGTAAGCCGCGTCACGGCACCAGCTTATAGCCGCCGGCCTCGGTGACCAGGATGGCGGGCGCGGCGGCATCCTTCTCGATCTTTTGTCGTAACCGGTAGATGTGGGTCTCCAGCGTGTGGGTGGTGACACCCGAATTGTAGCCCCACACTTCCTGCAACAACGTTTCGCGCGATACCGGCCGCTGCCCGGCGCGAAACAGATAACGCAGGATCGAGGTTTCCTTCTCGGTCAGGCGGACCTTGTTGCCCTTCGGGTTGAGCAGAAGCTTCGAGCTTGGCCGGAACGTGTAGGGACCGATGGTGAAGATCGCGTCCTCGCTGGCTTCGTGTTGGCGCAGTTGCGCGCGGATACGCGCCAGCAGCACGGCAAAGCGGAACGGCTTGGCGACGTAATCGTTGGCGCCGGATTCCAGGCCGAGGATCGTATCGGAATCGGTGTCGTGGGCGGTGAGCATGATGATCGGCGCCTTGAAGCCGTTCTTGCGCAGAATCCGCACCGCCTCGCGGCCATCGATATCGGGCAGGCCGACGTCCATGATGACGAGGTCGATCTGGCCGGCCTTGGCGGCCTGCACGCCCTTGCTGCCGTTCTCTACCGCAACGGCTTCGAACTCCTCGTGCAGCGACAGCTGCTCAGTCAGCGCGTCGCGCAGCTCGGGGTCGTCCTCGACAATCAGAATCTTACGCGTATTCGGCATCAATCCGCCCCGAAAGCCGCCCCACGCGCCGGTTAATGCTTCTGGCACGCGCCGGGATGACGGCGACTTTGCCGCCCACCGGCCGCGCAGTAGAACATGCGCGCCCAAAAGAGCAAGCGACACTTAGGAAGCATGGGCCGTAACTCCTCCGGCTTGGCGCGTCCGTCTATGCATCCAACACCTGCGAGCCTCATCCGCATCCATCGGCGGCCCGGCCATAAGACGCAGGGCTGGCTGCGGGCCGGGCCATTGACCGTGCCGGTTGCGCTCGGCCGCGGCGGCATTCGTGCCGACAAGCGCGAAGGCGATGGCGGTACGCCAAGCGGACGTTTTCGGCCGCTGCGGCTCTGGTGGCGGGCCGATCGCCTGCCGCGGCCGGCAAGCCTGTTGCCGGCGCGCCGGATTGCCGACGACGACGCCTGGTGCGAGGACCCGGCTGATCGCCGCTACAACCGGCATCTCCGGCGCTCGGCCAATGAACCAGGCGACCGGCTGGCGCGAAGCGACGGGCTCTACGACGTGATTGTGGAGATCGACCACAACACCCGGCCGCGCATCGCCGGGCGCGGCAGTGCGGTGTTCATCCACGTCGCCCGCCCGGGCTTCGCCCCGACCGCGGGGTGCGTGGCTTTACGGCCGCGCGACCTTCGGATTTTGCTGACGAAATTGTCGCGGAAGACGCGAATTCTAATTCATTTCTAGGGTAGTTTTTTGGCGCGCCTTATTGCGCCAGCGCGGCCTGCAAGGTCTTGAGCTGCTCGAGCCGGCGGGCGAGCCTGTCGCGCTCCGCGTCGTCGGTGGCGTCCCCCACGTCCTCCTCGGCGTCCTTGATCTCGGCAGCCAGCATCGCGGTGTCGAATTCGTCGCGCGCCACGGCCCGATCGGCCAAAACCGTAAGACCGGCGGGACCGACTTCGGCAATGCCGCCGATAACCACGACCGCCTCGCGCGAACCGCCGTTAAGGATGGTGAGAATGCCGGGCCGCAGCGGCGTCACCAGCGGCGCATGACCGGCCAAGATGCCCATGTCGCCCTCGACGCCCGGCAGGTCGACCTGATCGACGTCGCCAGAGAACAGCACCCGTTCGGGCGAGACGAATTCGAAGTGGAGCGCGGCCATGGTTCGCTACGTTCTCAAGCCGCCTCGGCGGCGAGCTTTTTGCCCTTCTCGACCGCCTGCTCGATGGTGCCGACCATGTAGAACGCGGCTTCGGGCAGGTTGTCGTACTTGCCCTCGCACAAGCCCTTGAAGCCGCGGATGGTGTCTTCGAGCTGGACGAACACGCCCGACGCACCGGTGAACACCTCGGCGACATGGAACGGCTGCGACAGGAAGCGCTCGATCTTGCGGGCGCGCGCCACGGTGAGCTTGTCCTCTTCGGACAGCTCATCCATGCCCAGAATGGCGATGATGTCCTGCAGCGATTTGTAGCGCTGCAGGATCTGCTGCACCCGGCGCGCTACCTGATAGTGCTCCTCGCCGACGACCAGCGGCGAGAGCATGCGCGAGGTGGAATCGAGCGGATCGACCGCCGGATAAATGCCCTTCTCGGCGATCGAGCGCGACAGCACCGTGGTGGCGTCAAGGTGCGCGAACGAGGTCGCGGGCGCGGGATCGGTCAGATCGTCGGCCGGCACGTAGATGGCCTGCACCGAGGTCACCGAGCCCTTGGTGGTGGTGGTGATGCGCTCCTGCAGCGCGCCCATGTCGGTGGCGAGCGTCGGCTGATAGCCGACCGCCGAAGGGATGCGGCCGAGCAACGCAGAGACTTCCGAACCGGCCTGGGTGAAGCGGAAGATGTTGTCGACGAAGAACAGCACGTCCTGGCCCTGATCGCGGAAATATTCGGCCACCGTCAGGCCGGTCAGCCCGACGCGAGCACGGGCGCCGGGCGGCTCGTTCATCTGGCCGTAGACCAGCGCGCATTTGGAGCCTTCGACCGAGCCCTTCTTGGGGTCCTTGTTGACGCCGGATTCGATCATCTCGTGATAGAGGTCGTTGCCCTCGCGGGTGCGCTCGCCGACGCCGGCGAATACCGAATAGCCGCCGTGCGCCTTGGCGATGTTGTTGATCAGCTCCATGATGATGACAGTCTTGCCGACGCCGGCGCCGCCGAACAGCCCGACCTTGCCGCCCTTGGCGTAGGGCGCGAGCAGATCGACCACCTTGATGCCGGTGATGAGAATCGCCGCCTCGGTCGACTGGTCGGTGTAGGCCGGCGCTTCCTGGTGGATGGCGCGCGTCTGTTGATGCGGGATGTCGCCGGCTTCATCGACCGCTTCGCCGACCACGTTCATGATGCGGCCCAAGGTGCCGTCGCCGACCGGCACCGCGATCGGCTCGCCCATGTCGGTCACCTCCTGGCCGCGCACCAAACCTTCGCTGGAGTCCATCGCCACCGAGCGCACCGTCGATTCGCCAAGATGCTGGGCAACTTCGAGCACCAGCCGGCGGCCCTGATTGGTGGTCTCCATGGCATTGAGGATCGCCGGCAAATGATCCTCGAAATGCACATCGACCACGGGGCCGATGACTTGCGTGATACGTCCGACTTTATTCGCCATGAGCAGTCCTCGTAACGGTCCTTAGTTCTGTAGCTGTTCGGATCACAGCGCCTCGGCGCCGGAGATGATCTCGATCAGCTCCTTGGTGATCATCGCCTGGCGGGTGCGGTTATAGGTGAGCGTCTGCCGCCGGATCATGTCGCCCGCGTTGCGCGTCGCATTGTCCATCGCCGACATCTGCGCGCCGTAGAACGAGGCGGCGTTCTCCAGAAGCGCGCGGAAGATCTGCACCGCGACGTTGCGCGGCAACAGTTCGTGCAAAATGTCCTCGGCCTCGGGCTCGAACTCATAGGCCGCGCCGCCGAGCGCGTCGCTGGCCTTGGTGTCGAACAGCGGCGGAATGATCTGCTGCGCGGTCGGAATCTGCGCGATCACCGAGCGGAAGCGCGAGTAGAAGAGGGTGCAGACGTCGAACTCGAATTTTTCGAAGCGCGCAATCACCTTCTTGGCGATCGTCTCGGCGTGCTCGAAATGCAGCGTGCGCGCCGCGCGCAGGTCGACCAGCTCGACGATCTGACTGGCGAACTGCCGGCGCAACTGGTCGTAGCCCTTGCGGCCGACGCAGAAGAACTTGACCTCCTTGCCTTCGGCCGCCAGCGCGATGGCGCGCTCGCGCGCGTGGCGCACGATCGCGGTGTTGAACGGCCCGCATAGCCCGCGCTCGGCGGTGCAGACCAGCAGCATATGGACCTGATCGTTGCCCGAGCCGCGCAACAGCCGCGGCGCGGCCTCGAGAGTACCGACCGACGCAGCGATATTGCCGAGCACCTTCTCCATGCTGGCGGCGTAAGGCCGCGCCGCCTCGGCCGCGGCCTGGGCGCGGCGCAGCTTCGACGCCGCGACCATCTGCATGGCCTTGGTGATCTTCTGCGTCGCCTTGGTGGCGGCGATGCGGTTGCGCAGATCTTTGAGCGAAGGCATGGGCCGATCAGGCGATCAAGCGAAAGTCTTGGCGTAGCCGTCGACCACGCCCTTGAGCTTCTTGGCGGTCGCGTCATCGAGATCGCGAGAATCGCGGATCGCATTGAGGATATCGGCATGCTGGCCGCGCAAAGCGCCGAGCAGGCCGTCCTCGAAAGCGCGCACCCGATCGAGCGGCATCGGGTCGAGATAGCCGTTGACGCCCGCATAGATGACGCAGACCTGCTCCTCCATCTTCAGCGGCGAGAACTGCGGCTGTTTGAGGAGCTCGGTCAGGCGCGAGCCGCGATTGAGGAGCCGCTGCGTGGTGGCGTCGAGATCGGAGCCGAACTGCGCAAACGCCGCCATCTCGCGGTATTGCGCCAGCTCGCCCTTGATGCGGCCGGCGACCTTCTTCATCGCCTTGGTCTGCGCCGCCGAGCCGACGCGCGACACCGACAGGCCGACGTTCACCGCCGGACGGATGCCCTGATAGAACAGATCGGTCTCGAGGAAGATCTGGCCGTCGGTGATGGAAATGACGTTGGTCGGAATGTAGGCCGACACGTCATTGGCCTGCGTCTCGATCACCGGCAGCGCGGTGAGCGAACCGGCGCCGTTGTCGTCGTTCATCTTGGCGGCGCGCTCGAGCAGCCGCGAGTGCAGATAGAAAACGTCGCCCGGATAGGCTTCGCGGCCCGGCGGCCGGCGCAGCAAGAGCGACATCTGCCGGTAGGCCACGGCCTGCTTTGACAGATCGTCATAGATGATCACCGCGTGCATGCCGTTGTCGCGGAAATATTCGCCCATGGCGCAGCCGGCGAACGGCGCCAGAAACTGCATCGGCGCCGGATCGGATGCGGTGGCGGCGACCACGATCGAGTAGTCGAGCGCGCCGTTTTCTTCCAACACCTTGACGAACTGCGCGACCGTCGAGCGCTTCTGGCCGACCGCCACGTAGACGCAGTACAGCTTGATCTTCTCGTCGCCCGAGGCGTTGAGCGGCTTCTGATTGAGGATGGTGTCGAGCGCGATCGCGGTCTTGCCGGTCTGACGGTCGCCGATGATCAATTCGCGCTGACCGCGGCCGACCGGGATCAGCGCATCGATCGCCTTGAGGCCCGTCGCCATCGGTTCGTGCACCGATTTGCGCGGAATGATGCCCGGCGCCTTGACGTCGACGCGGCGGCGCTCGCCCTCGATCGGGCCCTTGTCGTCGATCGGGTTGCCGAGCGCATCGACCACGCGGCCGAGCAAACCCTTGCCGACCGGCACGTCGACGATGGCGCCGGTGCGCTTGACGGTCTGGCCTTCCTTGATCTCGCGGTCGCTGCCGAAAATGACGATGCCGACGTTGTCGGTTTCCAGATTGAGCGCCATGCCGCGCACGCCGCTCTCGAACTCGACCATCTCGCCCGACTGCACGTTATCGAGGCCGTAGACGTGGGCGATGCCGTCGCCGACCGACAGCACCTGGCCGACTTCCGAGACTTCGGCTTCCTGGCCGAAGTTCTTGATCTGCTCCTTGAGGATCGCGGAGATTTCCGCGGCGCGGATATCCATTATCGGGCCTCTTTCATCGCCTGTCGGATGGCATTGAGTTTGGTGCGCAGCGAGGTGTCGACCATGCGGCTGCCGAGCTTGACCACGAGGCCGCCGAGGATCGCCGGCTCGATCTTGACCTGCAGATCGATGGTCTTGCCGCTGACTTCCTTGAGCGCGCTCTTCAGCGCGGCAACGTGGTCATCTTTGAGTGCTTCCGCGACCGTGACCTCGGCGGTCGCTTCGCCCTTCTGGTCGGCGACCAGTTCGCGGAACGCCTTGAGCATGTCGCGAACCGCGAA
>JASHXZ010000631.1 GCA_030043285.1 Xanthobacteraceae bacterium
GATCGTCGAAAAACTCAACGGCGCCTTCAACGCCGCGCTGGTCGACCCACAGCTTAGATCACGCCTTGCCGAGTTCGGCGCCGTGGTGATGACATCGACGCCGGCCGAATTCGGCAAGTTCATCGGCTCCGAAATCGAGAAATGGGGCAAGGTGGTCAAGTTCGCCAATATCAAGGCCGACTGACTGACGATCCTGCGTTCGCCGCGCTTTGCTTGAGCGGCGCAAAACAAAATGTTCGGAGGAAATGCCCATGAGTTTTCCGCGCCGAGATTTTCTGCGCCTCGCGGCCGGAGCCGCCGGCATCGCCGGTCTGCCGGCGCTTTCGCGGCTCGCCCGCGCCGATACTTATCCTTCGCGTTCGGTGCGCATCGTGGTCGGCTTTCCTCCCGGCGCCGCGACCGACATCGTCGGCCGCATGGTCGCGCAAGCGCTGTCACAAAAATTCGGCCAGCAGTTTTTTGTCGAGAACAAGCCGGGCGCCGGCAGCAATCTGGCGGCCGACCTCGTCGCCAAGGCACCACCGGACGGCTACAACTTGCTGGCCATGACCGTCACCAATGCGGTCAATGAAACGCTCTACAAGAATCCGGGCTTCGATTTCGTCCACGATCTGGTGCCGATCGCGCGCACCATCCGCTCCTCAAACGTTCTTGTCGTCAATCTCTCGGTGCCGGCGAAAAATGTTGCGGAATTCGTGGCCTACGCCAAGGCCAATCCGGGAAAGCTCAATTACGCCTCGTACGGCTTCGGCACCGCGCCCAATATGGCGGGCGAGCTTTTCAACATGCTGGCCGGCACCAAGCTCGTTCATGTGCCGTATCATTCGAACTTCATGCCGGATCTGTTGAGCGGCCAGGTGCAGTTGTCGTTTCTGCCGGTGCCGCTGATCATCGGCTTTATCCGCTCGGGCCAAGTGCGCGCGCTCGGCGTCAGCGGCGCGACGCCGTCCGAGGCGCTGCCGGACGTGCCGCCGATCGCGCAGACCGTGCCGGGCTACGCGGCCGACATCTGGCACGGCATCGCCGCGCCCAAAGCGACACCGCCCGAAATCGTCGGCAAGCTGCACGACACGATCGACGCCATCCTCACCGACCCAGTGCTGAAGCCGAAATTCGTCAATCTCGGCGCCGAGCCGGCGCCGCTGAGCACGGCCGATTTGCGCATGTTCATCACCGCCGAAGTCGACAAGTGGGCCAAAGTCATCAAGTTCGCCGACATCAAAGCGGGGTAGGTCGACCATGGAGTTTCGACGTCGAAATTTTCTGTCCGCTGCAGCGGCTGCGGGCGCGCTGCCGCTCTTCGTCCGTGGCGCCCGCGCGCAATCCTATCCATCGCGCGTCGTCACTATCATCGTCCCCTACCCGGCTGGCGGCCCGACCGATACAATCGCGCGCATTCTCGCCGAGCGCATGGGCGCGATCCTGCATCAAAGCGTGATCGCCGAGAATGTTAGCGGCGCCGGCGGCAGCATCGGCGTCGGCCGCGTCGCCCGCGCTGCGCCTGACGGCTATACGCTGAGCATCGGCCACGTGCAGACCCATGTGCTCAACGCCGCGGTGATGAAGCTGCCGTACGATGTGGTGAACGATTTTGCGCCGATCTCGCTGATCGCCGATACGCCGATCTGGATCATTTCGACAAATTCGCTGCCTGCGGACGATTTCAAAAGTTTTTTGGCTTGGTTGAAAGCGGAGAACGGCAAAGCGACGGCCGGCACGGTCGGCATCGGCGGCCCGACCGAGATCGCCGGGCTCCTTTTCGCCAAAGAGACCGGCACCCAATTCCAGACCGCGCGGTATACCGGCGGGGCGCCGCTGTTGCAGGATCTTTTGGGCGGCCACATCGATTTTGCCTTCGGCCAGGCCGCGACCTACCTGAGCTACGTGCGCGAGCACCAGCTCAAGGCCTACGCGGTATTGCAGCCCAAACACTGGTGGGCGGCGCCCGACGTGCCGACCCTCGACGAGCTCGGCATTCACGACATCCATGCCAGCTTCTGGCATGGCCTGTGGGCGCCCAAGGGCACGCCGCCTGACATCATCGCCAAGCTCAATGGCGCCGTCCGCGAGGCGCTGGCGGATGCCAGCGTGCAGCAGCGCTTGCGCAACGTCGGCCAGGAAATTTGGCCGGTCGCCGAACAGACGCCGGCGGCACTCGCGGCGAAACAAAAGGCCGAGATCGCGCTTTGGACGCCGATCGTCAAGGCGGCCGGCATCAAGCAGGAGTGACGGCAACGAGCCGCGCCAACGACGAATTCAAGGGAGAACACCTATGTCGCTGATCGATCGCAGAACGATGTCGCTGCTCACGCTGGCGGCACTCGGCGCGCCGCGGGCGTTCGCCGCCGAGAGCTATCCGTCGCGGCCGATTCATCTCGTCGTCGGCTTCACGCCGGGCGCCTCGTCCGACATCGTGGCGCGCCTGTTTGCCAAGGGCGCCGAACCGCTCGTCGGCCAGAACATCATCGTCGAGAACAAGCCGGGCGCCGGATCGAGCATCGCCGCCGGCTATGTCGCGCGCGCCGCCAAGGACGGCTACACGCTGATGGCGCCGGCGCTGTCGACCTTGACCTATAAGATCGTGCACCCGGAAGCGCCCTTCGACATGGCCAAGAACTTCGCGCCGGTCGCGCTGCTTGCCGTCGGCCCGCTGGTCATGGCGATCGATCCAAAACTCGGCGTCAACAGCGTCAAGGAGTTCACGGCGCTCGCCAAGTCGAAACCCGGGACCCTCAACTTCGGCACGGTCGGCCCTGGCAGCCTGCCCGATCTCGCCGCCGAACTGTACGCACAACGCGCCGGCGTCAAGCTGGTGCAGGTGCCCTACCCCGGCAGTCCGCAGGTCACGACCGACCTGATCTCTGGCCGCATCCAGATGAGCTTCCAAATCACTTCGGCCATCATCGGCCAGATCAAAGCCGGCCAGATCAAGGCGCTGGCGGTCGCGACCGACAAGCGATCACCGCTCCTGCCCGACGTGCCGACCATGGAGGAATCCGGCATGCCGGATTTCAACACGCCGCTGTGGTTCGGTCTCCTCGCGCCCGCGGGCACGCCGCGCCCCGTGGTCGACAAGCTCGCCGCGGCGGCGAAGCAGGCGATGAACGCACCCGCGACGGTGGATTTGTTGGCCAAGCAGGGCTTCGCTCCGGAAGACATGGGGCCGGATCAGTTCGGCGCCTACATCAAGAGCGAGATCAAACGCTGGACCGATGTGGTGAACGGCGCGAACATAAAATAGCGTATTACTCAAAAAGCCTTCGCGGCAACATCCGCTTTCCGGTAGCGGATACCGGCCGGGTCAGGCACGTGAGAACCATGAATCGAATCCAGCGCTGGCTATCGGTGGCCGCAACCGTGCTGGCAGTTGGATCGTCGACCGCCGCCGGCGCGGCCCCGGTCGATGAATTCTACGCGGGCAAGACGGTATCGTTCATCGTCGGCGGCAGCGCCGGCGGCGGATACGACATGCTAGGCCGCGCCATCAGCCGCCACATCGGCCAGCATATTCCCGGCAATCCGGCAGTTGTCGTGCAAAACATGCCCGGTGCCGGCGGGCTCGTCTCGATGGACTATCTTTTCCGTACCGCCGCGCGCGACGGGACGGTGATTGCGCTGGTCGAAAACGGGCCGCCGCTCGCTCCTTTGTTCGGCGTCAAAGAAGCGCGATACGATCCGACGAGGTTTAATTGGCTGGGCACGCCCAGTGTCGAAACCGCAGTCGTCCTGGTCTGGCATACGGTGCCGGTGAATACGCTCGAAGACCTCAAAACCCGTGTCACGACGATGGGCGCATCGGGGACCAATTCGACGCAGGCGTTCTACACACGGCTTGTCGATGCCGTGCTCGGCACGAAAATGAAGGCCATCAACGGCTACAAGGGACTGAACGACACATTCCTGGCCATGGAGCGCGGCGAAATCGATGGCACGCCGAGCGTCTTCTACAGCGCCATCAGCTCGACGCGGCCGAACTGGTTGCCCGACCACTTGGCAAAAGCGATCCTGCAATACGGGCCAAGACGCCTGAAGGAATTGCCTGGCACGCCGTTCGTCCCCGATCTGATCACGGCTCCCGACGATAAGCTGTTGTTGCAGGCAGCCTTCGCACCACTGGCGCTCGGCCGGCCCCTGGTGATGCCGCCCGGTGTCCCTGCCGACCGCGTCGCGGCGATGCGCAAGGCGCTTGCCGACACGCTCGCCGATCCGGCTTTCGTGGCCGAGGCGCAGAAGATCGGGCTTGTTGTCAACGCGCCGCAAACCGGCGAGCAGCTCCAGAACGTTATTGATCAAGCCTACGCAACGCCGTCTCGCGTCGTCGACCGGCTTCGCGCTTTGAATGCGGGCGTCGACAGATAAACTTGGCGGGACTGCGCCGCTGCAGTTCCGAGCGGCAGCCAATCAGCAGCATACGCCGTCCACAGGATCGCTGGCGTAAAGGGACTCTCTCAGCCAGGCGGGCGGCAGGTCGTCGAAAGCGACCTCGGCAACAGGCTTGAACACCTTGAAGACGTGCCGGTCGGCGCCGGCAATCCAAAAGGTGACGACGGTCTCGAGTGGCGGACAGTCGGGCCGCCCGCACGCCATTTCGGAGATGAGGATCGTGTCATCGGCGCCGAGCGCGAGGCTCTCCCGAGTCCAGGCCTTGACGCGCTCCAAAGCAGAAAGCTGTTGCGCATCCTGACGGAATGCGCCGAGGCGCAAGGGCGATCGCAGTCGATTTGTCGTGCCCTCGATCATGGCTTGTGTCCGCGACGGCGTCACTCCCGGAAGGTGACCACGAGATGGGCGCGGTGCGATTCCGGCAACAGCTCGCCTTCCGGTTTCACGGTGACGATATAAGTCCCCGCGCTGGGAATGAGTTCGGCGGCAATCGTCGCCTCGATTTCGGTTTTGTTGACGTAGCGGGTCGGCAGCGGCTTGCCGTTGAGCAGCACCCGGTGAAACGGCCACATGCCTGGGCCGCGCACCTTGAGCACCGTCGGGCCCGAGCCTTCGACAATCGTCAGCGGCGATATATCGAGATCGAGCGGCAGGGTCTGATAGGCATAGAACGCCGGCACCGGGTTTTTGTAGTTGGAGAAGCCGATATCGACCGGCTCGCCGTTCATGATCACCATTTTGACGTTCTGCGTCATCCAGATGTCTTTCAGCGGGTCGCCTTCGATGATGCACAAATCGGCGACCTTGCCGGGCTCGACGCTGCCGAAGTCTTTGTCCTTCTTGAATGCCTTGGCGACATTCAGCGTCGCCGCCTGGATGGCCGTCATGGGCGGAACACCGGCCTCCACGTCCATGGCCAGAGCCTCGTGCAGCAGTATTCCGGCCATGCCGCGCGGCGGATCGGAACCTTCCTTCAACAGCCCGCCGGCGGCCACGAAGCAGCGGATGAATTCGTTGGCCTTTTCGTAGAAAATCTTGGTGCGATCGAGTTGCTCGGGCGTGTAGCGCTTGTAGAGCTTGTCGTAGG
>JASHXZ010000632.1 GCA_030043285.1 Xanthobacteraceae bacterium
CAACCCGCGGAACGCCAAGGATCTGTCGCGCTTTTTGGCCGACGCGCCGCCGGACGCCGCGCATGGCCAGGCCTTGTTCGCCGAGCGGTGCTCCGCTTGCCACGCGGTCGATCGCAACAAGCTCGGCCCCGAGCTCGGCGGCGTGGTCGGTCGCCGGGCCGGGTCGGCTGCCGGCTACAACTATTCGGCGGCGCTCAAACAAGCGGATTTTGTTTGGTCCGCCGACACGCTTGATCGCTGGCTTGCCGATCCGCGCGCCTTCATCCCGGGCAGCAAAATGCCCGTGCGCGTGCTCGACGCGCCGTCACGCAAGGACCTTATCGCCTATTTGCAGAAAGAGAGCCAACGGAGCGAGCGGACCGCCGCCGACGCGGCGGCGCCAAGACGCGCCTTTGCCCCGGCGGCAGCGCCGGAGTAGTTTTATCGGCGAAATCGGAGTTGCCGGAATTCGGAGCCGCCATGTCCTCGTCACAGCATGGTCCCCTGCGCGTCGGCGTCGGCGGCCCGGTCGGGTCCGGCAAGACGGCGTTGATGGACGCGCTGTGCAAGCGGCTGCGCGATCGCTACGAGATCGCCGCCATCACCAACGACATCTACACCAAGTGGGACGCCGAGTTTCTGCTGCGCTCGGGCGCGCTCGCCGCCGAGCGCATCATGGGCGTCGAAACCGGCGGCTGCCCGCACACCGCGATCCGCGAGGATGCCTCGATGAATCTCGCCGCGGTGGCGCAGATGCGCGCCAAATTTCCCGATCTCGACCTGGTGCTGATCGAATCCGGCGGCGACAATCTGGCGGCGACGTTTTCGCCCGAACTCGCCGACCTGACGATTTATGTCATTGATGTTGCCGCCGGCGACAAGATTCCGTCCAAGGGCGGCCCCGGCATCACGCGTTCCGATCTTCTGGTCATCAACAAGATCGATCTGGCGCCCTACGTCGGTGCATCGCTGGCGAAGATGCAGACGGACGCCGAACGCATGCGCGGCGCGCGCCCGTTCGTGATGACAAATCTGCGGCGCGGCGAGGGTTTGCCAACCATCGTCGAGTTCATCGAGCGCAAAGGCGGCTTAAACGGCTGAGCCCTACGCCGCCAGCGCGCGCGCCAAATTCTCTATCACCTCTGCGATATCTTTCAGGCCGTTGAAACGCGGCGAGCCGGCCATGTGCGGTGTGAGAATGACATTGTCGAATGTGAGCAATTCGTCATCGGCGCGCCCGGGCTCCTCGTACTGGGCGTCGAGTGCGAAACCGCCCAAGCGGCCCGATCGCAGTGCCGCGAGCAAAGCATCGCGGTCGATCACTTCCGCGCGCGACACGTTGACGATGCAGGCGCCGGGTTTCATGAGCGCCAATCGCTCGCGATTCAAGAACCGCAACGTCGATGCATCGAGCGGCAGCTGCGGGATCACCCAGTCGCTGTCCGCAAGCAGCGCCTCGAGCGGCCGATAGGCCGCTTTGAGGTTGGCTTCGTCAGCGGCCGACAGTCTGCTCCGCTGAAAATAAAACACCGTCATGCCGAAGGCGGCGGCGCGCAGCGCGATTTCCCGGCCGATCTCGCCAAGCCCGATGATGCCGATGGTGCTGCCGTTGAGCGCGCGCGTGCCGGGAAAGCGCCCCCAATTGGCGACGGGCGTGTGGCGCCGGTCGAAAGGTTTGTAGTCGCCGCCGCGAGCGGCAAGCTGCGCGACGCTGATCAGGCCGGTGACTTTGTGCATCTGACGCGACAGCATAAGCATCAGCGCGAAGGCGTGCTCGGCGCACGAGATATTGGCGCGTCGGCGGACGCCCAAAACCTTGACGCCGCGCGCCGCGCAGGCGGCAACGTCGATATTGCGAAACACCATGCCATATTTGTGGACGGCTTTCAGGCGCGGCGCCAACGTCAACTCCTCCGCGCCGATGGTGAGCGCTTCGGTAACGATCGCTTCGGCGGTGGCGAGGTTGGTGCGCAGTTGCGCCGCGGAAGCGACCAACTTTACCTCGCTTGGAAACAGCCGCCCCGCCGCCTGCCGGACTTGGTCGCACCAGCTGCGAAAGTCCGGCAGGTCGGGCGACATGAAATCCGCGAACGCCGCCAGTCGTTGTTCCGGCGTCGTCGGGTCGAGCACCACGCCGATCAGGCGCGCCCAAACGTCGTCTTCGACGATCAGGATCGGTTTGGATGGCGGCATTGCCGGGCTCCCGATTGGTCTCTCAGCGGCGGGATCAGCCGGTTTGCATCTGCGCGCGATCAGTGATCGGGATCAACAGAAAACCGGCGGCGCCGCCGTATCGGGCGCATAACACACAGCCGATCCGGCCGTAAGCGGTGTCCGTGCCGACTAAATCGATAGCGCGACCAAAGACCAGCCGGACAGCGGCAAGCTCGTGACAAGGCCGGCGCGGTACGCGCGTGTTGAACCAGAGCTCGCGATTCGCCGACTTACCCATTGCAGTGGTATTGGCACGGTCTCGGCATGATGACGTGGATAAGCTCCGCGCCAACTCTACCGTTCTGCTCTCAACCATCTCGGGGTTGTTGAGAGATCCTTCGACGACAGCAAAATTCAGCATTGGCGGCCGATGACGCCGTCATATGGAGGAGTGACATGAGGAACAGTGCGCTAGCTTTGGCTATCTTGGGGACGGCCCTCGTATCCGCTCTCTATACCGCTCCGGCTCACGCCCAGGCGACGCGGACATGGGTTTCCGGCGCCGGCAACGACGCCAATCCGTGCAGCCGCACGTCGCCATGCGAGACCTTTGCGGGCGCTTATGCCAAGACTACGGCGGGCGGCGAGATCGACGCGCTCGATCCAGGTGGCTTCGGCACGCTGACCATCGGCAAGTCGATCACCATCGATGGCGGCGGCGGCACCGTGGCGTCGGTTCTGACCAATAGCGGCACCGCCATCACCGTTGCCGCCGGGGCGAACGATGTTGTTATCATCAAGAACGTCCGATTCCAGGGCCTGCTCGGCGGCAATACCAGCTGTCCATCCGGCTGCGGCCTCATCGGCCTCGCGTACACCTCGGGCGGGCAGGTCGTTTGCGACACCTGCGCCTTCGTCGGGTTCGCCAGCTACGGCGTCGAGGTGCAGCTGAGCGCCACCGGTCTTCTCATGGTGCGCAACTCGACGTTCATCGACGATCAAGCCGCCATATTTGCTTCGGCGTCAGGCGGAACAGCGTTTGTCGAAATGGTTGGTTCCAGCCTTGTCGGCCGCTTGGCGTCCGGCGGCCCTGCGGAGGTGGGCATTACTGCAGGGAGCGGCAGCTATGTGACCGTGGGCACTTCCAGCTTTCAAGACTTGATTTTCGGAGCGCTGGTTGAGTCGGGCGGCACTCTCAATGTCGACAGCTCGTTGTTCAGCGTTTCAGACGGCATCCTCACGACCTCCGGCACGACCACCAGCGCCAGCAACAACAGCTTCTACGGCGGTACGGCGTTTGCCGGCACGGGGACTGTCAACACCGCAAACAACAACAAGATCGGCGGCGGCGGCACGGTGGGAACCGCTACTGTCAACTCAGGAGGGATGACCGTAGACTAGCAATCAACCGTTGGCGGACGTACCGGGACGCCCCCGCCGCATCGGGCGGCGGGGCGTTTTCATCGTTTGCGATCGATCTTCAATGCTCTTGGCCCGGCCATTTGCGAACTGACAGGCAACCACCTTAACGTGGGCGGCATGGCGAACATGCTTTCCGGAGGGATGGAATGGCCCAAGCGCCGCGGCTGAAAATCGCGATCGCCGATTACGGCCACACCCGCGCGCTGAAATCCGGCGCGGTGCCGATCAACGGTGTCGAGGTCGACTTTGTCCAGGTGGTGCCGATCATCGGCGCGTTCCGCCGCATGGTGCGCGACCTCGAGTTCGACGTCTGCGAAATGGCGCCGACCACCTACATGATCGCGCGTGCGCTCGGCGCGCCGTTCATCGCGCTTCCGGTGTTTTTGATGCGCCGTTTCCATCACGGCGGCTTCGTGGTGCGCCCGGATGCCGGCATCAAGGCGCCGAAGGATCTCGAAGGCAAGAAGGTCGGGGTGCGCGCCTATTCGGTCACCACCGGGGTGTGGACGCGCGGCATCTTCGTCAACGAATACGGCCTCGATTCCGGCAAGGTGACCTGGGTGGTCGATGACGAGGAGCACGTCACCACCTTGAAGTTGCCGCCCAACGTCGTGCACGCGCCGGACGGCCACTCGCTGCAGAGCATGATGAAGGCAGGCGAAATCCAGGCCGGATTCACCGGTCCCGCCGGTGTCGGCCGCGCCGGCCCGCCGATCAGCGGATGGGATAAGACCAGCCAGGCCGCGGCCGCAGCCGATACCTATCCGGAACTCATTGCCAATATCGGACAGGTCGAAGCCGATTGGTTTCGCCGCACCGGCGTCTACCCGATCCACGGCCTCATCGTGGTGAAGGATGAGCACATCAAGCGCTATCCGTGGCTACCGAGGTCCTTGATGGATGCCTTCGCGACGGCAAAGCAGCCTTACCTCGACGCGCTCAAGGCCGGTGCCGGCGAAAGCCCGGAAGACCGACGATACCGCAGTTTCCGCTCCCTGATGAGCGATCCGCTGCCCTATGGGATGGCGGCGAACCGTGCCAGCATCGAGGCGCTGGTAACCTACAGCCTGCAACAGAAGCTGATACCTTCGCGGCCGCAACTCGATCAGGTATTCGTCGCGATCGACCCGTGAAATGCCCTCCATCCCAATGCGAGTGATTACATGCCCGTGATCGACATCCATCCGCACATCGTTTCGCCCGACACCGAGCGCTATCCGCTGGCGCCGCTCGGCGGCACGCAATCGACCTGGTCGAGCGAGCGGCCGACCACATACCAGGACCTGATAAAGGCCATGGACACGGCTGGCGTCGACAAGGCAGCCATCGTGCATTCCTCGACCGCTTACGGCTACGACAACAGCTATGTGGCGGATGCGATTGCTGCGGTGCCGTCGCGTTTCACTGGCGTCTATTCGATCGACGTGATGGCGCCCGATGCGGTCAAGACCTTCAATGACTGGCTGTCGCGCGGCTGCACCGGCATGCGGCTGTTCACCTCCGGCTCGACCTTGCCGGATCAGGCGACGTGGTTCGTCGATCCCAAGACCTATCCGTTCTGGGAGCACGCGGCGGCTAAGAATATTCCGGTGTGCATGCAGATGAAGCATGAAGGCCTGCCGCTTTTGCGTCAGGTCATGGATCGATTCCCCAAGGTGACGATCATCCTCGATCATCTGGCGCGTGCGCCGTTCGAGGACGGTCCGCCCTACCAGGCAGCCGCCGCGTTTTTCGAACTGGCCAAATACCAGCAGGTTTATCTGAAGATCACGCCGGTCAACTGGCGGCCGAAAAGCTGGGGCAAAGCTGCGCCCGATAGCTTTTTCGGCAAGGTCGTCGACGTCTTCGGCGCTTCCCGCATCGCCTGGGGCTCGAACTTCCCGAATTCGGTCGGCACGCTGTCGGAGATTCTGGCGGCCGCGCGTAAGGCGTTCTCGTTCGCCAAACCATCCGATCGGGATTGGATTTTCGGCAAGACCGCGCTGATGCTGTATCCTGTATTGGCGAAGTGACAGGGGAAATACCTTCATGCCGACTGCACAAAAGCTCAGCCTGCACACCATGCTGGGCAATTATCCGAACACCAAGCCGCTCAAGAGCGGAGCGATAAAATCCGATCTGGTCGATTTCGACTTCGTCGAAGTCAAAGTCGCCAACACCCTGTTCAAGTCGGTGGTGCGCGACGCCAGCTATGACGTCGCCGAGCTGGCGATCGCCACCTATCTGCAGGCGAAATCGTTCAACAAGCCGTATGTGCTCATTCCCGCCGTCATCGTCAGCCGCGGCCAGCATCACACCATCGCCTATAACGGCGAGCGCGGCGTGCTCAAGCCCACCGAGCTCAACGGCAAGCGCGTCGGTGTGCGCGCCTATACGGTGACGACCGGCTGCTGGGTACGCGGGATTTTAGGAAGCGACTACGGAATCGATATCGATTCCATCGAGTGGACCACGTTCGAGGATCCGCACGTCGCCGAATATCACGATCCGGCCATCGTCGAGCGGGCGCCGGCCGGCAAGGACATGGTGCAAATGCTGCTCGACGGCGAGATCGATGCGGCAATCGTCGGCGACAAGCTGCCCGATCCGCGGCTCAAATATCTCATTGCCGATCACGAGGCGGCGGCGAAGCGCTGGGCCGAGCGCCATGGCGGTGTGCCGATCAATCATTTGGTGGTGGTGCGCGAGAGTTTGTCGCGATCGCGCCCCGACGTGGTGCGCGACGTGTTCCGGCAACTGCACGAGAGCAAGCGTGCCGCCGGCCTGCCGGACGGCGATCCGCTCGATCCTTACCGCTTCGGCGTCGAAGCCTGCCGGCCGATCCTGGACATCATCATCGACTTCTGCCACCGGCAGAAGCTCATCGAGCGCCGCATGGCGGTCGACGAACTGTTCGACGACACGACCCGCGCGCTGAAGATCGGCGCGTGAATCGATGGCCAGCAAGCCCAACAGCCGCACCGAACCGTTGCTTCCGGTCGAACTCGGCGCCGGCAAGATCAAGTACGCGCAAGGCATGAAAGCCGGCCGCTGGGTGTTCGCCACCGGGCTTTTGGCGCAGGACTTCGTCAACGGCATCGCGCCCGATGTGCTCGCCGCAGACGCGCCGCATGCCGGTCTGCCGAAGCGCGAGAAGGAAGCGCTGCGCATTTTCGAGGATCTCGACGCCATCCTGCGCGCTGCCGGCACCGATCCGAGCCATCTGGTGCGCACCGATCAGTATTACACAACCGTCAAGGCGGTGCCGCCTTATCAGCAGGTGCGCCGCGCATTTCTCAAAGGCCGCATTCCGCCGTCGACCTCGATCGCCCAGCAGGGCCTGCTGCTTCCCGGCGCCGACATGACCGTCCAGGCCATGGCGGCCATCCCTGAGCCTGGTTTCGCGGTGCAGCACCTCAAAGACGAGCAGCTCAAGGCCCGGCCGACCTCCGGCTATTCGCCGGCGCTCACCGTCGGCGACTTCATCTTCCTTCCGGGTTGCACATCGCTTGCCACGGGCGACGAGCCGCGCCGCAACGGCGTCGCGGCGGCGGCGCTGATGGCCGAAGGCATGCAGTGGGGCGGCCAGCCCATCAAGCTCGAGACCGAGTTCATCATCGCAAAGCGCATCGCACCGTCGCTTGCGCTCGCTGGTGCGACGCTCGACGACGTCGTGCACGCGCAAGTCTATCTCTGCGACCCCGAGGACTACTCGGCCTTCCATGCGGCCTGGACCAAACAGTTCGGCGAGCAGGGGCCCAGTGTGTCGATCATCCCGTGCCTCGCCCACGGTCTCGCGCCCTATGACGGCAAGATCGAGATCAATGCGATGGCGGCAAAGCCGGGCAGCGCCGCGCGCAAACAGCACATCGATGCCGGCGTCGCCACCGCATTCCGGCATCAGCCGCAGGCGGTGCGGGCGGGCGATCTTCTGTTCATTCCGGCACTGCTGGCCGTCGATCGCGACGGCTTGTTGGCCGCGGCGGCGGTGGACCGGCGTCAGCCGTATTTCTCCTCGTCGGCCGAAGCCCAGGCCGAGGCCATCATCGATAATGTTGCGCGGCTGTGCGAGGCGGCGGGAACGGCGCTGGCCAATGTGGTGCGCATTCTCCTGTTCCTCACCGACATGCGTGAGTTCTATCCGGTCATCAAAGTGTGGGAGCGCCGGCTCGGCGGTCGTCCGCTGCCGTTCGCCGCGATCGAAGTGCCGGCGCCGTTGCCGGTGCCCGGCGCCACCGTGATGATGGAAATCTGGGCGTACGCGCCGTGACCGATCCTAAAAGATGAACTGTCCGGCGAAGCTTGCGGCTGTCGCCGCTTTCGCCGTGAACGTGTCGTTGTCGCTGCCGGTTCCCGGCGCCATGATGATGAACGTGCATTCATCATCAACACAATAAACATGATAAACACAACGGTGCACGACTCGCGCTTTCTTTCGGCCGCGATCGTGGTAGCTTGCGCGATGCTGGATTCGGCTTTCGCATAGAGGGTCTATCTTGCCGAGCCTGAGCAGCGATCAGCTCCATAGCCTTACTCGCGCGCCGGGCGCGTCCGCAGGCATTCCGATATGGCGCGGTCGCATTCATCTCATTTTGTTTGTTTGGTTTGCTTCGGTTGTGATCTTGTTCGGCGCTTCTGAGGCGCGCGCTCATGCCAAGCACGAGCAACAGCCGCACCACCATGTCGCCAAAGCCGGCCGCGCCAAGCACGCCTCGGCTGAAGCAAAAGCGACGAAAAAAACAAAAAAAACAAAAGAAGCAAAAAAAGAGAAAAGAGCGAAGCAAGACGAGGTGGATGCGATTCCGCTGCCGATCGAGCGGCCCGCGACGGCCGACCTGCCGCCGAGCCTTGCGGCGCTGCGCGATGCGATCGAGCTGGTCGACCACGACAAGTTCGCCGACGCGACCGCGCTCGAACAATCGATCGCCGATCCGGTCGCGCAAAAATTGGTCGAGTGGGTGCTGCTGCACCGCGCCGATACCCAAGTTGGCTTCCAGCGCTATGACAATTTCATCGTCGCCAATCCGGATTGGCCGAGCCTGCCGCTATTCCGCCGCCGCGCCGAAATCGCGCTGTGGACCGGGCATCCCGACGCCGCCACGGTGCACCGCTTTTTTGCGCGCGAACCCGACAGCGCTCCCGGCCGGCTCGCGCTCGCGCGCGTGCTGCTGAGCGAGGGCGACCGCGAACAGGCCGAGCGCGAGGTGCGGGCGGTATGGCGCTCGGCGCCGCTATCGGACGAAACCGAAGCCGCCGTGCTCAAGGCGTTTCCCGACGTGGTGACCCGCGCCGACAATGTGGCGC
>JASHXZ010000633.1 GCA_030043285.1 Xanthobacteraceae bacterium
CTATTTTCTGCGTGCGCGCTCGCGCGAGGACTTGCAGCGGCGCATGGTCGGCCATCGCCGCATCGCCGATCTTTCCCACGGCATGTTCGGCCGCTCGCCGGACCACGTCGCCTCGTTCATCACCGGCATGGCGATGAAGCCCGACGAACTGAAAGCGCCATGCGCGCATGCCGACAACTTGCTCGCCTATTACCGCACCGCGCGCGACAACGACCTCTACGTGGTCTATGCGGTGGTGCCGCCGCAGGCCGCGCGCAACCCGGACTTCTATCAGCGCCAGAACATTCCGGTGCCGACCTTGCGGGTCGTGCGCGAGGACGATTCCGGCGTGGTCATCGCCGGCATGAAGATGCTGGCGACCGGCGCGGCGTTCGCCAACGACATCTGGATCGGCAACGTCATTCCGCTGGCGCCGGACCAGAAGAACGAGGCGATCACCTGCGCCATCCCGTGCAACGCGCCCGGCCTGCAATTGTGGTCGCGCCAGCCGTTCGCGCCCGGCGCCACCTCGGAGTTCGATTCGCCGCTCGCCTGGCGCTACGACGAAAGCGACTGCATGCTGGTCTGCCACGACGTCAAGGTGCCGTGGGAGCGCGTGTTCGTGCACGGCGATGCGCTGCTCTCGCGCGACATCTACGTCAAGACACCGAGCCATTGCTTCGGCAACCATCAGTCCAACGTGCGATACTGGTCGAAGATGCGGCTCCTGGTCGGACTGTGCAGCAAGATCGCGCAGGCCACCGGCGCCGACCAGGTGCCGGCCGTGCGTGAGGCGCTCGGCCGGGTGTCGTCCTACGAGGCGCAGATCGCCGGCATGGTCAACGGGCAGATCAACGCCTACGAGGCGGATTGGCCGGGCAACGGCTATGTCTGCTTCAACCGCCGCATGATGTACGGCGCGCTGGAATGGTGCACGCAGAACTACACCAAGTTCGTCGATGAGTTGCGCGAGCTGTGCGGCGGCGGCGTGTTTCAGATGCCGGCCAATATTTCGGTGCTGCGCGATCCGGAGCTGGCGCGGGATTTTCAAACGTTCTGGCAGACGCCGCAGAACGACGCGGTGACGCGCATGAAACTGTTCAAGCTTGCCTGGGACATGGTCGGCTCGGAATTCGCCGGCCGCCACCTGCAATACGAAAAGTTCTATGCCGGCGCCTCGTTCATCGTGCGCAATCACGCCTTCCGCGAGACCGACTGGGCGGCGTTCAACGCCATCGTCGAGGACCTGATGGCCGGCTACGACCATGGCGGCGCGCTCGGCAAATCTTTGGCGCCGGAATGAGTTGTTATCGCTCAGCCATTGGAGTTGGGTCTCAACGCAATTGCCCCTGTTGAATTAACGCCGCCGTCAGTTGTATTGTAGCAGCTACAGCACGCTGGGCTTATCATGGCGCAAAAGTCAATTTTCATCGGAAGCGCGGCCGAGTCGAAAGAGCAGGCGGCCAAAATCGCGCAAGGTCTTGCGGATGCGGGCTATCGCCCCTTACGGTGGTGGAAAGAATTTCCTCCGGGCTCGCTGACCCTCGATCGACTCCTGGAAATCGCCGACGAGGTCGATGGAGCTGCATTTCTCTTCACCGCCGCCGACCGCACATGGTACCGCGGGCAAGCCTCAAGCGCCCCGCGCGATAACGTTATTTTGGAATATGGGATGTTCGTTGTTTACAACGGTCGAGAGCGAACCCTGATGCTCACGGAGTCCGGCACAAGGCTGCCGTCCGATGTCGCTGGTATTGCTTATGAGCGCATTATCGAAGATATACAAACAGTCGTCGAACGTACCGTTGAGCATTTCAATCGACAGTTCTCTGACCCCCTTCCGCCTGCTCTCGGGGTAATTCGTTTAGCCGTCGATCCCGTTGTTCTAGAACAGCAAATGATGACCCCTCTTCCGGCAAGCTGGTACCAGCGGGATCTTTATTTTGGAATTGAAGGCGCGCGAGGCTGGCTTGCGGCGGTGGGAGAAGGAAGCTATGCACCACAAGCGCACGAAGTGAAATTGCAACAGCTTCGACTGGCCGCTATCAAAGCGCTGTCCGTTCGAACCTTTGTCTCGTTTGGTCCTGGAGATGCCGAAGCAGACAAGGAGATTGCAATCAACCTTCGCAATCGAGAACCCTGGCTCCAATACATCCCCGTAGACTTTAGTGATGGTCTGTTGCAGCGCGCCTCCAGATTACTTAGCGACCACGTGCGCGTTGAGATCGGCATACTTAGCGACTTTGAAGACCGCCTGACCTTTATTGCGCGCCAAATCAGGGATTATGCTGTTCGTCCAATTCTATTCGCTCTCATGGGGAGCACGCTGAGCAATCTCGACAAGTATGAGGAAAGCTTTTTGAATACATTAGCTTCGACGGTCATGCGACGTGGCGACTACCTTCTGCTGGATATTTCTCTGGCCGGTCCTCAATGGTCGCGAGACGTTGATCGGCGGTGCAAGCATTCCTCGTACGGTCCGGGCTATCGGCGTTTTATCGCCACCGCGGTCAGCAGGCGAAGCGGGGACTCCATCGAATCGGTCATCCAGCAATTCGAGTCCCGGATCAAATTTGGAGATGGGGTAAGTGACATACCAAAGACGCAAGTGATCAATATTGGTGATGGCAGCACGGGGCGGCTTGTCTTTACGATCCGCCGATACGACTGGTTGGCGTTCATCGGGTGGCTTGAGGAAAACGTTGAGCTCAAGATTGTATTTAAGGAGTCATTATTCGACGACGATAAACTAGGTGACGGTGTTGTCTTGCTGGCAAAGCAATAGTCTTTTGCATCTTGACGAGCCCCGCTTTTCTTTCGTTCCTTCTGCCGCTCTCCGTCAAGGGGCGAACGCTTGACCGCCGACTATGGCGGCATCAGCCAGTGCAAGCGAGCTTTTACTCCAGGCGTGAGTTGGTCGAATGGCCTGAAATCATCACGCGCTATCGCGTCGGCTCGACATCGCGTTCCCAATGCACGACGGCGCGACGCAACCGCAGCATGGCGCGGTCCAGCACGAAGCCGCAAGCGCCGATGATGAGGATTGCGGCGTAAACATTGGCGAACTCGAACCGCGTTGCCGACACCGCGATGTAATAGCCGAGGCCCCGGGAATCGCCGATCATCTCGGTCAAGACGATGACGATGATCGCGATCGGCAGTGCGATACGAAGCCCGCTCAAAATTCCCGGCATGGCGGCCGGCACGATCACCCGGGTGACGATCGTCAAGCGCGGCGCGCCCATGTTCTCGGCGCTCCAGACCAGTCGCACCGGGATGGCGCGGAAGCCGAGATAAGCCGTCACCACGATCGGATAGAGGCATTCCAGGAACGCGAACGCGACCTTGGACGGCGAGCCGATGCCGAACACGTAGGTGAACACCGGAAACAGCGCGATTTTCGGCACCGGATAGCCGAAGAAAAAAATGGGTTCGAACAGGTTGCGTATCAAGGTCGAGCGCGCCATTGCGGCGGCGAACGGCACACCCGCCAAAGCGGCGAGCGCAAATCCGGCTGCGGCGCGCGAAAGCGTGACGGCGGCGTGATAGGGCAGGGCGCCGTTCGCCGTATCGTGCACGAGCGCGCTGATGACGCGGCCGAGGCCGGGCAGGAGCCGCGATTCGACAAGCCCGCTCGACACCGCCGCTTGCCACACCAGCAGCAGCAGCGGGATCGAATACCAGCGCTCGATATATCGCAGCGCCCTTGCCATTAGCGCACCGCCTGCTCCAGCGTGCCGATCAGCTGCCCGCGCAGCACCAGGCGGCGCACCGTCATCAGGATGCGATCGCCGAGGAAGCCGAGCAGGGCAAACGTGACGATGCCGGCGAACATCAGGTCGAAACGCCCGGCGTCTTCGCCTTCCGAGATCAGCGGACCGATCCCGCCGCGCGCGCCCATCAGCTCCGCGGCAAATAAAAGGATGAACGCG
>JASHXZ010000634.1 GCA_030043285.1 Xanthobacteraceae bacterium
CGCTCCGGCCGCATCCCGTTCTGCAAGCTCGACGTGCTGCACCGGCGTAATCTCGAACTCATCCTGCCGCGTTTTCGCGTCGAAGGTTTGAGCGAAGGCGATCGCGCGGAGCTCAATCTCGCCTGGCACCGGCTCGATGCCTGGCCGGACGTGCCGCCCGGGCTCACGCGACTTAAGGCGCGCTACTGGCTGGCGCCGCTGTCGAACGGCAATATCTCGCTCCAAGTCGACCTCGCCCGGCGCAACCGCCTGCCGTGGGACGCCATCCTCGGGGCCGAGTTCGCGGGCGATTACAAGCCCAAGCCGCGCGTCTACCTTGCCGCCGCCGAGGCGTTCGATCTGGCGCCGGCCGACTGCATGATGGTGGCCGCCCACACCTCCGACCTTAAAGCCGCCGGCGCACTCGGGCTGCGCACCGCCCATATCGCCCGGCCCAACGAGCGCGGCCCCGGCAAGGGCGAGGCGGCGCCCAGCGAGCCGGTCGATATCGCGGCTGCCAGCCTCGAGGATTTGGCTGCGAAGCTTGGGACCTGACGCTAGGCGTTCCGCCGACCCGGCGCTATCACGGGGGCCGCCATGACGCGCCCGATTCGCATCCTCGGCATCGATCCCGGGCTCCGCCGCACCGGCTGGGGCGTGGTGGAGATTTTCGGCAACCGGCTCGGTTTTCTCGGCTGCGGCTCGGTGGCGACACGCGACGACGACACGCTGGCGGCGCGCCTGCTTACGATCCACGACGGCCTGATGCGTGTGCTCGACGAGTTCCGCCCTGACGAGGCCGCCGTGGAGGCGACCTTCGTCAACAAGGATGCCAAGGCGACGCTCAAGCTCGGCCAGGCCCGCGGCATCGCCATGGTGGTTCCGGCCAAGGCCGGCATTTCGGTCGCCGAGTACGCGCCGAACCTGGTGAAGAAGAGCATCGTCGGCGCCGGCCATGGCGACAAGACGCAGGTCCGCATGATGATCGGCGTGCTGTTGCCGAAGGCCGATCCGCGCTCCGACGACGCCGCCGATGCGCTTGCCATCGCGGTCACCCATGCGCATCACCGCCAGAGCGTGCTGCTCACGGCCCTGAAGGTGGCGGCGCAATGATCGGCAAGCTCAAAGGCGTGATCGACAGCTATGGCGAGGACGCCGTGATCGTCGACGTCAATGGCGTCGGCTATCTGGTGCATTGCTCGGCGCGCACCTTGCAGGAATTGCCGCGGCCCGGCGAGCCTGCGACGCTCGCCATCGAAACCCACGTGCGCGAGGATCAGATAAAGCTGTTCGGCTTTGTCACCGACGTCGAGCGCGAATGGTTTCGGCTGTTGCAGACGGTGCAGGGCGTCGGCACCAAGGTGGCGCTCGCGGTGTTGGGCACGCTCAAACCCGCCGATCTGGCGTCGGCGATTGCCCTGCGCGACAAGGCCATGGTGGCGCGCACGCCGGGCGTGGGGCCGAAAGTCGCCGAGCGCATCGTCACCGAGCTGAAGGACAAGGCGCCGGCCTACACCAATGTCGATCCGGCGCTGGTTCGGCTCTCCGGCGCGCTCGACGAAAAACGCGCACCGCAGCCGGTGAGCGACGCGGTCTCGGCGCTGGTCAATCTCGGCTATGCGCAGCCGCAGGCCGCCGCCGCCGTCGCCGTGGCGGCGCGCAGCGCCGGCGACGGCGCCGCGGTGCAGACCTTGATCCGGCTCGGCCTGCGGGAGCTTGCCAAGTGAAACGGCCGGCGAAACTCAAGGCGGCGGATGCCGAACTGATCGCGGCGGCGACAGCGGCGATCAAGCAGCGCTACCGCTACGATTGGCAGGAGGTGGGCGCGGCGTTGCGCACCCGCTCGGGCAAAATTTATGCCGGCGTCAATCTCGATGCCTATTTGGGTCGCATGGCGGTATGCGCCGAGGCGGTCGCGCTCGGCCGCGCCTTTGTCGACCAGGGCGATTGCGGCATCGACACCATCGTCGCCGTGCGCCATCCCGATCCCGACGAGAGGGATCAGCGCATCGCGGTGGTGTCGCCGTGCGGCGCCTGCCGTGAGCTGATCTTCGACTACGATCCGAAGGCCCGCGTCATCGTGCCGAATGGTAAAGCGGCCGCCGCCGTGCCGATCGCCGAGCTTCTGCCGAACAAATACCGCCGGGGGCCGGAGCGATGAGTACGGCACCGCAGCGCATGGTGACGTCCGAACGCCGCGAGGAAGATGCCGCCGAGGCGAGCTTGCGGCCGCAGCGGCTCACCGAATTCGTCGGCCAGAGCCAGGCCTGCGCCAATCTCGGCATTTTCATCACGGCGGCGCGGGGCCGCAAGGAGGCGCTCGATCACGTGCTGTTCGTCGGCCCGCCCGGCCTCGGCAAGACCACGCTGGCGCAGATCGTGGCGCGCGAGCTTGCCGTGAATTTCCGCGCCACGTCGGGGCCGGTGATCGCCAAGGCCGGCGATCTCGCCGCGCTCCTCACCAATCTCGAAGAGCGCGACGTGCTATTCATCGACGAGATCCACCGGCTTAATCCGGCGGTCGAGGAAATCCTCTATCCGGCCATGGAAGATTTTCAGCTCGATCTGATCATCGGCGAGGGCCCGGCGGCGCGCTCGGTCAAGATCGACCTCGCCAAATTCACCCTGGTCGGCGCCACCACGCGCGCCGGGCTTTTGACCAATCCGCTGCGCGATCGCTTCGGCATTCCGATCCGGCTCAACTTCTATTCGGTGGCCGAGCTGGAGCAGATCGTCAATCGCGGCGCGCGCGTGCTCGGCATGTCGCTCACAGCCGACGGCGCCAACGAGATCGCGCGGCGCGCCCGCGGCACCCCGCGCATCGCCGGACGCTTGCTGCGCCGGGTGCGCGACTTCGCTGCGGTCGGCGGCGCCCCTTCGATCGACCGCGCCGTGGCCGATAAGGCGCTCGCCGCGCTGGAAGTGGACGGTGCCGGCCTCGACGCTATGGATCGGCGTTACCTGAAAACCATCGCCCTTAATTACGGCGGCGGCCCGGTCGGCGTCGAAACGCTTGCCGCCGCGCTGTCGGAGCCGCGCGACGCCATCGAAGACATCATCGAGCCCTATCTCATCCAATGCGGGCTGTTGCAGCGCACCGCGCGCGGCCGGCTGATCACCGCGCATGCGTTCCGCCATCTCGACCTGCCCGAGCCGGCGCGCGATCCGGCGCAGTTCGGATTGTTCGGATCGGACGACAATGAGTGACGCGGCGCCAACTTACGAAGGCGGCTGCCATTGTGGGCGCGTGCACTTTCGCGTCACCGCGGATTTGTCGCGCGTCACTTACTGCAATTGCTCGATCTGCACCAAAAAAGGGTTTTTGCATCTGATCGTGGCGCCGGACCAGTTCGAATTGCTGCGCGGCAAGGACGCGCTGACCACCTATCGCTTCAATACCGGCGTGGCGCAGCACACTTTCTGCTCGACCTGCGGCATCCATCCGTTCTACGTGCCGCGCTCCGACCCCGACAAGATCGACGTCAACGTCCGCTGCCTCGACGGCGTCGATATCGGGGCGCTCACGATCAGCCAGTTCGACGGCAAGAACTGGGAGCACGCCATGTCCGGCCGGGTGCCGTGGAGATGAGGCGGTGACGCTCGCCCCTCTCGACGGCGAAATTCGCGATGGCCGCCATGTGCTCCTCGTGCGCGTCTACTACGAGGACACCGACTTCACCGGCATCGTCTATCACGCCAGCTATTTGCGATTTCTGGAGCGCGGACGGACCAATTATCTGCGGCTGCTTGGTGCCGACCACCGCGCGCTGTTCGAGGCCGCCGAGCAGGAGGCGCCCAGCTTTGCCTTCGTGGTCCGCTCGATGAATATCGAGTTCTTGAAACCCGCGCGCATGGACGACGTGCTGGAGATTTGGACCGATCCGGCCGAGGTCGGAGGTGCGTCGCTCACGCTGCGGCAGCGCGCGCTGCGCGGCGACGATGTGCTGATCGACGCCAATGTGCGCGTCGCCTTTGTCTCGGGCGGCCGGGCGCGACCGATCCCAAAGCCGCTGCGCATCGCCATGAAGGCCGACTTGGACGCCGCGCAACAGTGACTGTGGACCTTTCGCAGCTTCCGGGTGGACCGGCGTGATTTTGCGCCTAAATAGGATGTCATGAGCGATCTCGGTTTTCATCTGTTTGCGACCGCGATCGGCGAGTGCGGCGTGGTGTGGAGCGACCGCGGCATCGCCGGGGTGCAGCTTCCGGAAAAGAGCGCGCGCGCCACCCGCGCCCGGATCGCACGCCGCTTTCCGGACGCGCGCGAAGCCGCGCCGCCGCCCGGTATTGCGCGGGCCATTGCGGATATCGTGGCGTTGCTCGGCGGCGAGGGTAAAGAGCTTAGCTCAATAACGGTCGATCTCGACGGCAGCTCCGAGTTCGACCGGCGCGTCTACGCCGTCGCCCGCAGCATTCCGCCGGGCGGCACGCTCTCCTACGGCGAGATCGCCGCGCAACTCGGCGACCGTCAGTTGGCCCGTGAGGTCGCCGACGCGTTGTCGCGCAACCCGGTGCCGCTCATCGTGCCTTGCCATCGCGTCCTGGCGGCGGGCGGTAAGATGGGCGGTTTTTCCGCGCCGGGTGGGGTCCGCACCAAATTGCGGCTGCTGTCGATCGAGGGCGCGCGCTACGGCGAGCCGACGCTGTTCGAGCGCTTGCCATGGCAGGCCGCGCCGCTGCCGCGTTCGTGAAATCGCCGGTTATGGATGCCGCCGAGCGGCTGCGGCCGTGTCCACATTCGCTGTGAAGACGCCAACTCCAGCGAGCCGCCCTAAATCCACTCGTCCTGTTCCTCGTGATGCGCCGGGAACATGTTGATGTACTGCACCATGCGCGGGCGGGTGCCGCGGTTGGGGCTGGCGCCGTGGGGGAGCGCCTGGTGCCAGATGATAAGATCGCCGGCGCGCCCGCCGATGGGGCGCGGACCTAAAGCATAAAGGTCCTGCTGCCGTGGATCGGCGCCGGGCGGCAACGCCTTGAGCCAGGCTTCCCCCCAGCGCTGGAAACCGGGCACCAAGGTGAATGCGCCCTGCTCGGGCGGCGTATCGGTGAAATACAAAATGCCCGCGGTGCTCAACGGAATCGGCGTTTTGACGCTGACGTCCCAATGCAGGCGGGGGCCGGGGAACATAAAGCCGTCGCGCTCCGGCGGGTTGAAGCCGACGCGGTCGGTGGTCGCCCACAAATCGGCGGTACCCCACAATTGCGCGAAGGCCTTGTGGATGCGTGGCGAG
>JASHXZ010000635.1 GCA_030043285.1 Xanthobacteraceae bacterium
CGGCGGCTGGTCGTATGCAACGACGTTTACGCGCGGCTCTATTCGCTGCCCGCCGAACTGACGCAGCCCGGCGTCTCCCACGAGGCCATCATCAAGCATCGGGTCACCCACGGCATCCTGGCCGGCGAGAGCAGCGATGACGCCGCCAAGCAGAAACTTGCGGCGCTCAACAAGCACTCCAAGGATGAAAAATCGCGCCGGGTCGATCGGCTGACCGATGGGCGCCTGATCGAAGTCGTGCGCGCGCCGACGATCGGCGGCGGCTGGTTCGCGACCCATGACGATGTAACCAACCGCGATCAATTGGCCTCCGAACAGGAGCGCCGCCGCGTTGTCGATTCGGCGATCGCGGCGTTCCGCGGCCGGGTCGAAAATGTGTTGCAGACCGTCAAGGACAGCACCAGCGCGATGAGGTCGACGGCGCGGGAGCTGTTTTCCTCCTCGCAACAGACGTCCGAGCGCGCTGAAGGCATGGTGCAGGCTTCGCGAGGCGCCTCGTCCGGCGTGCAGCAGGCGGCCAACGCGACCAATCAGATGTCGAGTTCGGCGGCGGAGATCAGCCAGCGGGTGGTCGAAGCCAATACGGTGGTTCGCGATGCCGCCAACAAGGTCAAGGCCACCAACAACGAATTCACTGCGCTGTCGGATGCGGCGGACAAGATTGGCACCGTCATCAAGCTGATCCAGAGCATTTCCGGCCAGACCAACCTGCTGGCGCTCAATGCGACGATCGAAGCGGCGCGGGCCGGCCAGGCCGGTCGCGGCTTTGCGGTGGTGGCATCCGAAGTCAAAGCGCTGGCGGCGCAGACCGGCAACGCCGCCAAGGAGATCGCCGATCTGATCTCCGGCGTGCAGGCTTCCACCGATGGCGCCGTCCAGGCGGTCGGCAGCATCGAGGAATGCATTCGCGAGATCAGCAATTACACCGCCGGCGTCGAACGCTCGGCGGCGGAGCAGACCGTGGTGTCGTCGGAAATCTCCGCCAATGTCGTCAACGCCGCCGAAGAGACCAACAAGATCGTCGAGGCCTTGGGCGCCGTCGCCAACGCCGCAACGGCGACCCGCGGCTCCGCGCAAGTGGTGATTTCCGCTTCCGATGCGGTCGAGGGCGCGGTGGACAAACTCCGCGTCGAGGTCGAGGATTTTCTTTCCAACGTCGCGGCTTAGTACGATCTTCCAGCAGACAGCTTTGATTGATCGTTTTTTCGGTCAGAGAAAGCCGTCGATCGCAATGGCCAGCGTGTGTTTCGAAAGGATCGTTTTGTCAAGGGTCCTTGACCGCCGAAGGCGGCGCTTCGCGCCCTTGACAAAACAATCCTTTCGAAACTTTTTGCTGCCATTGCGATCGACGGTATGGAGCGATGGGGCAAGGATCCGACCTGGCGCTCGCAAATCATCTCATCCCGGCAGAAACGCGCTCTCCCCACCTTCAACAATGCGCTGCACCGGAGCGCCGTAGAGCGCTTCGAGCTTCTCGCGCGCGAGGATCGTCTGCACGGCGCCTTCGCCGACCAGCGTACCGGCGCGCAGCAGATAGGCGCGGTCGGCTGCGCGCATGGCGTGGTTCGGGTCGTGGGTGGTGAACAGCACGCCATGGCCCGAAGCGGCGAGCGCGCGGATTTCGCGCAGCACGCGGCCCTGATTGCCGAAATCGAGGCTCGCCGTGGGCTCGTCGAGGACGACGAAGCGCGGCTCCTGCGCGAGCGCGCGGGCGAGCAGCGCGAGCTGGCGTTCGCCGCCGGAGATCTCGGTGTAGGGCCGCTCGCTTAAGTGCGCGATGCCGAAGCGCTCCAGCGCGCGCGCCGCAATAGCTTGATCGCCGGCGCTCGGCCGGCTGGACAGACCGCCGTGCGCGGTGCGGCCCATCAGCACCACGGTTTCCACGGTGAACGCAAACGTTGCCGCGTGCGACTGCGGCACATAGGCGATCAGACGGGCGCGTTCGGGGCTCGCGTAACTCGCAAGCGGGCGGTCGCCGAGCCGCACCTCACCGGCTTTGGGCGCAAGCAGGCCGAGCAGCGTCTTCAACAGCGTGGTTTTGCCGCCGCCATTCGGGCCGAGCAGCGCCAGCACCTCGCCGGTGGCGAGCGCGATATCGAGGTCGCTGCCGACCACGTGATCCTTGTAGCCGATGGCGAGGTTTTGGCCGGACAGGATCACGACGCCGACCAGGTCTTTGACACGCTCGCAAGGAGCCAGATGAAGAACGGCGTGCCGACGAATGCGGTGAGGATGCCGAGCGGAATCTCAACGGGTGCGGCGGTGCGGGCGAGAGTATCGATGGCGAGCAGAAAACCGCCGCCGAGCAGTGCCGCCGCTGGAACGAGCCGGGCGAAATCCGGGCCCACCAGGGTGCGGGCGATATGCGGCACCACGAGCCCGACCCAGCCGATAATGCCGGCGGTGGCAACGCTCGCCGAGGTGACCAGCGTCGCGGCGGCAATGATGGCGATGCGCAGCACTCCGGTCGGCACGCCGAGCGCGCGTGCTTCCTCCTCGGGCAGCGACATGACGTTCATGCGCCAGCGCAGTGCGACGAGAACCAGCGTGCCGAGCGCGACCGGTACCACCAGCGGCACGAGATCGAACACGCTCACCGAAGCGAGGCTGCCGAGCAGCCAGAACGTCATCGCCGGCAACTGGTTATAGGGATCGGCGAGATATTTGATCAGCCCGACGCCGGCGCCGAGCAGGGCGCCGATGACGACGCCGGTCAGCACCAGGACCAGCACTGGATCGCGGGCGCGCACCGCCGAGCCGATCAGATAAACCGCCGCGACCGCGCCAAGGCCGCCGGCGAACGCCAGCCCTTGAATCGCCAACACGCCGAGCGAGAAATAGATGCCGAGAACGGCGCCGAGTGCGGCGCCGGACGAAGCGCCGAGAATGTCCGGCGAGACCAACGGATTACGAAACAGTCCCTGAAACGCCGTGCCGGCAATCGCCAACGCCGCGCCGACCAGCGCCGCCGCCACAACGCGCGGGCCGCGCACCTCCCAGACCACGTTCTCGACCGCAGGCGGCACGCCCGCCGCGCCGCCGCCGAGCTTGGCGACAACGACGTGAAGCAGATCGCCGAGGTTGACCGGATAGCGGCCGACGGTGAATGCCAGCAGCAACCCCGCGACCAGCACGGCGAACGCGATCAACAGGCCGGGTGCGGAAGAGCGGGAGCGGTCCATGCGGGCAAGTTATCAGCCCCGCCCGGCCAAAACACGCGCGATGTCGGCGTCGCTCGGCGTCACGTGATAGAAGCGCGTGTAGAAGTCGCGCGTGGGCGCCTGCATATCTTCGGGAAACTGCGCGGGATAAAGGATTTTGGCGAGCCACCACAGCCCGATCAGGCGGTTTACCGACGGCGGAAAATCGACCCAGCCGAACGGCAGGGTGGGCGAGAGATAGACGCGGCCGGCGCGCACCGCGGCGACCGAAGCCCATTGCGGGTCGTTGCGCACGTTGGCGGCAAAATCGGCATCGATGGTGACAATGATGTCGGGATTCCAGACCAGCACCTGCTCCATCGACACGGCCGCGAGCCCGCCTTTGCGCTCGGCTGCAACATTGCGCGCGCCGAGAAATTCGATGGTCTCGACGTTGATCGAGCCGCCGAGAGCGGTATCGAGCCCGCGCGGTCCGCGTGCGTAATAGACGCGCGGACGCTGCTCGGCCGGAATGGGGTCTACACGAGCCTTGATGGCGGTGACGGTCTGTTCAGCGTAAGCAGCGAGCGCGTCGGCTGCAGCTTGACGGTGAACGAGTTCGCCGACCTTTCGCAATGTCGCAGCCGTCGCCTCGAAGCGGCCGTCGAGCAGCGCATAGGGGATGCCGGTCTGCTCCTGGACGCGCTCGGCCAGCGAGACGTAGGTGGCGCTGGTCGAGCCGACGTCGAGAATGAGATCGGGCTTGAGTGCCAGCACCGTTTCGAGATTGGCGGTGTTGCCGCGCCCGGTCAGGCGGCCGACCACCGGCCGCTTGCAGATGTCGGGCAACATGAACACGCATTCGTCCGGCCGGTTGGGCCGCGGCCAGCCGAGCAAAAGGTCCGGCGCTACGGCATAGAGCAGGATCGCCGCCGGCGGACCCGCGGGGAAGACGCGGGCGACGGCGTCGGGAATGCGGACAGCGCGGCCCGCCGCATCGGTCACGCCCGCCGCCCGCGCCGGTCGTGCGACGAGCCATGTTGCTGAGCCGGCCAGCACCGTGCGGCGCGTAAATTTCATCACGACGTCATCGCCGTTTCCGACCTAGACTAGCCTTGAGCGGGCTCTCAGGAGAACGCGGGCTGGGCGGTATCGTCGGGCAATATACGACCCGGAAACCATACCGCCAAATGACACGCCGGCGAGGGCTTCCCCGGCAGCCGAGTGCAAAGTTTCTTTGACACAACCTGGGATAAAAGATCGCGCTGAGGCGCCGCACTCCGGACGATTGAAATAACCGGAACGGCGGTGCGGGTCACGAATTGGCGGCGTGGATTCGTCGCACGAGGGACATCATGACTGCGTTCTTCGATGCGCAACTGGGGCCCATCCTCTTCATCTACGGGCTCGCGTTCATCCTGTTTGGAGCGACGTGCGTCGCCATCGCTCGGATCGGCGGTCGAGAAGAGGCGTGGGTCGTGCTTGGGCTGTTCGGCTTCTTTCACGGGGGCAGCGAGTGGCTGGATTTGATCGCCAAGGTCAGTGGCGATTCGCCGGCGTTCGGCTTGGTGCGCCTGACGGTCATGACCACGTCGTTTGTGTTATTGACAGAGTTTGCCCGAAGAGAGGCGCTTCGACTTGGATTAAGGGCGCCGGGACCGTGGGCCTATATCCCGCTCCTCGCTCTGGTCGCCGCCGTAGCCACGATCGACGGAAAATCCGCGGGCGGGGCTTTTGCGCGCTACATCTTCGGATTCGGCGGGGCCCTCGCCACGGGCCTGGTGTTCGCGCGGTCCGCCTGGGGGCATTCCGACGTCTCAAAGCGGCTGACGATGTGCGCCGCCGCCGGTTTCGCGGCCTATGCGGTTGCGGCCGGAATCATTGTCCCTTCGGGTAAGATCTGGCCAGCCAACGCCATCAACTACGACTGGTTCACCCAGGTCACGGGCATCCCCATTCAGCTCGTGCGCGGGGTGCTCGCATGCTCTCTGGCATTTTGTATCTGGTCGATTTGGGGAAAAAGCGCCAGCGAGCGGATGGCGCGGGTCATCGTCGATACCGCGCTCGACGCGTTTCTTCAGATGAACGAAGCCGGCACTGTGATCGACTGGAGTCCGAAGGCCGAGGCGATGTTCGGCTGGTCTCGCGGCGAAGCCATCGGCCGGAAACTCCGCGATCTCATAATCCCACCGGAGAATCGCGCGGCCCATGCCGAAAGACTGGCGGAATTCCTCAAAAACGCTCGACGCGGAAATCCTGGTGGGCGCTACGAGGCTGTGTCGCTGCGCCGCGACGGCAAACGGATCAATACCGAAGGTTCCGTCAGCGCGCTTCGGCGCGGCGACGGCTATATCATCAACTGCTTCATTCGTGACATCACCGAGCGTGTTCAGGTTGAAAATGATCGAGACCGAAACCGCGAATTTCTGGATCGCATTATCGAAAACATAAGCATCGCCATTTTGGTCAAGGATGCCCGTGATCTGCGTTATGTGCTGGTCAACAAGGCTGCGGAAGAGCTGCTGGGCCTGCCGCGCGGGCAAATTGTCGGAAGGACAGCGCGTGATATTTTTCCGGCCGCGACTGCCGACGTGATCGATAATAATGACG
>JASHXZ010000636.1 GCA_030043285.1 Xanthobacteraceae bacterium
CAGAGCCTTGGTCATTAAAGCGGTGCTATAGGCCTAATCGGCAAGCCCGGGCAAGCCTGCTGGCGCAGGCGCGGCGCAATGATGCACCGAAAAAACCGCCGCATCTGCACACGTTCGACGCGAAGGGCTTTCGCAGCGACATTGTCGCGTTCCATCCGGCTTATCCGCCGCTGACAAAGCTTCCGTTGCAGCGGGCGCTGCCGGACGGCGCAGCGGCGATCCGGCGCATCGATCAGCGCGCAGCAAGGCCCGCCAGCCGATCGAGCGCGCCCTGCAAGATGTAGGTCGCGGCGTGCTGGTCGATCACGGCTTTGCGCTTGGCACGGCTTAGGTCGGCGGCGATCAGGGCGCGTTCCACCGCTGCCGTCGAGAACCGCTCGTCCCAAAGCGCGATTGGCAGCGCGGTGAGTTTTTCCAGATTGCGGGCGAAGGCGCGGGTTGCCTGGGCGCGTGGGCCTTCGCTGCCGTCCATGTTGATCGGCAGGCCGAGCACGTAGGCGACGGCGCGGCGCTCGGCGGCGAGCGCGATGATGCGCTGCGCGTCAAGCGCAAAGCGTTTGCGCGCCACAGTCTCGACCGGCGCCGCGACCCGGCGATCCGGATCGCTGACCGCAACGCCGATGGTCTTGGTGCCGAGATCAAGGCCGATCAGTGACCCGCGCGCGGGCACCAAGGCGGCAATTTCGGCGAGCGGTAGGACCGGCATGTCGGCTCGCTAACACGGCGGCCGCGCCGCCGCCAACGCTGCCGCGCCTGCTTTTCTCCGGCCGGCGGGCCGACTATTCTGCGCTACGACGAGACGAAGGAAGGCCCACCATGGCATTTGCGGTCAGTAGCAACAGTTTTAAGGACGGCGATTACCTGCCGAACGATTTCATCCTCTCTGCCCCCTTCGGCTTCGGCTGTGCCGGCGGCAACAAATCGCCGCATCTCAAATGGTCGGGCGCGCCGGAGGGCACGAAGAGTTTTGCCGTCACTTGCTACGATCCGGATGCGCCGACCGGTTCCGGCTTCTGGCATTGGCTGGTGGTGAATATTCCGGCGAACGTGAACGAGCTTGCCGAAGGTGCCGGCTCGAGCGGCGGCCAATTGCCGGCCGGCGCGCTGGCGACCCGCACCGATTTCGGAGCGCTTGGCTATGGCGGTCCGTGTCCGCCGCAGGGCGACCATCCGCACCGTTATCTGTTCACCGTGTTTGCCGTGAAGGCGGAAAAGATCGACGTCAAGCCGGATACGTCGGCGGCGGTGGTCGGGTTCAATCTGCATTTCAACACGCTCGCCAAGGCCGCAATCATGGGCCTGTACAAGCGATGAGGCACGGTGCCATGCAATTGCAGTTCGTCGCTGCCATTTTCGCCCTCGCAACCATCGCACAGGTCGCCATGTCCCAGGCCACACAAGCCGCCGATGTCACCGTCATTTCGGGTGGCGCCTTCAAGCAGGTGCTCACGCCGCTCGCCGCCCAGTACGAGAAGGAGAGCGGCAACAAGCTCAACGTGACCTACCGCACCGTCGGCCAGCACCTGAAGCTGATCCACGACGGCGGCGAGACGTTCGACGTTGCCGTGCTCACACCGGAAGCGATCGATGGCCTCGCCAAGGACGGCCAGATCGTGCCGGGGAGCCGCGCCAACTTGGCGCGCACCGGCGTCGGTGTCGTGGTCAAGGTCGGCGCGCCACGGCCGGACATATCGACAGTCGAGGCCTTCAAGCGCGCGCTGCTCGCCGCCAAATCGGTGGCCTATATCGACCCGAAGGCTGGCGGCTCGAGCGGCATTTACGTCGCCAAACTGTTGGAGCGGCTCGGCATCGCCAAGGAGGTCAACGCCAAGGCGGTCTTGGTGCAGGGCGGCGAAGTCGCCAGCCACATCGCCGACGGTGAGGCCGAGCTCGGCATCCACCAAATCAGCGAAATACTACCGGTGCCGGGCGTGACCTTGGTCGGCCCGTTGCCGGCGGACATTCAGAATTTCACGGTTTACGCAGCCGGCGTGGCAACGGCGGCCAAGGACGGTGCGGCGGCGCGCGGCTTGGTCCAATTCCTCGCCGGCCCCCATGCCCTGCCGATCATCAAGGCCAAAGGTATGGAGCCGGCGGGCCGCTGATCGCGGAGAGTTTTCGTCACCCGGACCGCCGAAAAAGCCAACGCCCGCACGATGGCGGGCGCTCGCTTGCGGCTTCTTGCGGCAGCTCTTCGTCAGCGCCGCGCATGGTCCCAGGCGACCTGAGGAATGTCAGAGCGGGTAATGCCGATATCGGCCAGTTCGCGGTCATCGAGATTGGATAATTCGCGGACCGCCACTCCGTATTGCTTCCAGGCCTGGAGGTAGCGGATCAGGGAGAACATTTTTGCATCCTTTCTCCGGCTCTATCGCCGAATCACTCCGCAGATATAAGCACCGCTATATCGCAGCGCACAATTTATGTTGCAGCGCAGCTATGTAAAATGGGTATGCCAGAAGCCCCATGGAAAACAGGGTTCCATCGCGGCCGCCTACTATGGATAACTCTGGCGCGGGCCGCGCCATGAGGTAAACGCAACCCTACGCCAGTTCCCCCGCCCTTATTATTGCGTTGTTTGCCGCCGTTCGGTCACCAAGCGATCCAGCCAAGGCCGAACTCAGGGGCAGACTGCAGGGGAGTGCCGTTGCGTAGGGGAGTGTCATGGGGAATGTCGCGATCCACCGCCGCTATGCCGAGGAGTGCGTTGCGATGGCACAGCGCTCCGAGCATGAAAGCGACAAGGCGCTCTGGCTGACGCTGGCGCAATCCTGGGTCCGGCTTGCCGAGCACGTGGCGCGCGGACCGTCCTGGTCGGAGACCGAGGCAGCCGAAGACATTGCAGCGCCGTCGCTCGCCGGCTTCGATCACGACTGACGATCGGCGATTACGTCGTCAGTGCCGGGGCGTGCGGCGCGGGAGCCGCACCGCGGTCATTGACCGTTGCTGGTGAGCACCTGATTGCAGGCGCGCGTGAGACGGGCGCGGTTGCGCTGCAGGCAGCCGAGAATGGCGAACACGTCGCATTCATTGGTCTTCAACTCAACCTGACAGAACCTGGTCACGTCCGGCTGACAGGCGGCGCGCTCTTGCGGCGTGCCTTGCGACACCGATGCGCACTTTGGTGCGGCAGGCTGCGGCGGAAACTGCGCCAGCGCCACAGCGGCGCTGCCGAGAAGCCAAGCGAGCGTCAGACATCCGACACGGATCACGGCGTTCCTCCCTGGCCCGCCGATCGACCACGGCGGCACGAATACGTTTAACGCATATGCGTTGTTGAGCGATAGAGACTGAGCGGAGTGAAAGGCTTTGCCGTAAACCGCTTGCGCGGCGGTACGGCGCGGCGATACATCTGTCCGCAAGGGCGGTTAGCTCAGTTGGTAGAGCGTCTGCTTTACACGCAGAAAGTCGGCGGTTCGAGCCCGTCACCGCCCACCAGCCTTCGCTCTTCGAGCTTCGGCTCGGCGGGCCAATCGGCCAAGTTTCGGCGCAGCGTGCGCCAACCAGAAAACAGAGTACGGAAGACGGCATCTCCGTCTTCCGCATCTGTCCCCGTTCACCGTCGTCCGAAAAAATCAGATCGCTTCTTTGAGTTCTTTTGAAGCGCGGAAGGCGACCTTCTTGCTCGCCTTGATCTGGATCGGCTCGCCCGTCGCGGGATTGCGGCCCATGCGCGCGGCGCGCTTGCGCACCTGGAGAATGCCGAGGCCGCCGATACGGATGCGCTCGCCCTTCTTCAGATGCTTGACGATCTGCCCGACCAGTCCGGCGAGAATGGCCTCCGACTGTTTCTTCGAAAGTTCGTTGTCTTCGGCAAGGCTTGCCGCAAGGTGCTTCAATGTCACGGTAGTGGCTGGTTTGGTTGCCATTTGGCCCTCCTCGATGAAGCGGTGTCGGGGAAACAGCCCCCTCGCCAATGTTGCAGTTAGACGATTCGGCTTGACCTGACCACGCTTGTTCTGCCGATTCCACCGATGTTTTCAGCAATAATGCGCTATGTCGAGTGCTGTTGTGGCAGCTCTAAGGCAACGCACCACGTCGGGGTTGAGCCCGGAAATCCTTGACTTGCGGGGGGCCCGGCCTTAATTGCCGGGCGCGCCCGCGGGGGCGTAGCTCAGTTGGTTAGAGCGCTAGCCTGTCACGCTAGAGGTCGCGGGTTCGAGCCCCGTCGCTCCCGCCACCAACCGAAAAACCGTCAAAATATCAATAGGTTGCCGGATGTGCCGCGGCGACCAAGGGGCTTGCGCGCTGCGTTCCGCGCCGCCTCAGACTTGCTCCACAATGCGGTCGGTCTTGGCCCGGAAGTGGTAGCGCGGGATGGCATCGAGATCGGTTCCGGTAATGCGGATCACCCATGTCCTTTGCGGGTGCGCGGTCGAGTGGATGACCCCCGGCCCATAGGCCTGCGTGTCCCCGGGCCCAAGGGCGTATGCCTTGGTTTTCTCCAGAACCGCACCCTCTTCGCCGGCCGGATTGACCCGCCGCCACTCCGTCATCTCGGTCACCCCGCGCGCTGTGCCGTAAATCGCCCATGAGGCGCCGTGGCTGTGCGGCTTCCCGGTTTTGCCGCCTTCCTGCACGTGGGCCAGCACGTAAGCGTCATTGTCGGGGTCGTGCCACAGCTCGCGTCGGCCGGGCGGCGTTTCCTCGGCAAAGGTTGCGGCGACGAAGTCCGGGTTTTGCAAAAGGCCTGACAGCTTTTCGGCAATGTCGGGCAGACCGGCCTGGCCTTTGGCTTTCAGCGTGGCGGAGAGATCGCTGCAGAATTGATCGAGAGTGTAGGCCATGATGCGCTCCATCCTGCGCTCGATGTTCAATCGTGACAGCGAATCTCGCGCCGGTGCGCGCGGGCGTCAATGGCGGCTGACAAGCGTGTTGTAGCGCGCGATGACGTCGCGCGGCGTCGTCGCGGCGTTGGCGATCGCGGTGCGAACGGCGACGCCGTCGATCGGGCTCATGTCGATACCGAGTTTTTCCGCTGCCGCGATCACCTCGGGATCCTTGCACATTTGCATGAAGGCCGTTTGCAGCGCTGCGGCGCGGTCGCCTGGGACACCAGGCGGAGCGGCAAACGGCAGCGAGATGAAAAACTGCAGTTCGGCGAACTTCAGGAGCGCCCGCGCCGCAGGATCGCGTGCCAGCTCGTAGCCGGTCGGGATGTCGGCAAAATCGGGGTGCCGCGTCTTGCGGCCGAACTGCATCAGCGCGCGAAATGCATGGCGGCTCCACAAATCGCGCTGCCCGGTGCGCACCGAGCTGTAGCCGATGACCTGGCCGTCGATCTCGCCGCGCTGCATGGCGAGAAACATCGGTGCCGCGCCGTTGTAGCCGCTGACGACTTTGACGTTGAGGCCCAAAACTTCCTTGGCGATGGTAGCAAAGATGAAGTTGCTGGACGCAGCGTTGTCGCCGCCGAGCGTGAGCGAGTGGCCGGGCTGTTTGAGTTCGGCGACGGACTGGATCGGATTATTCGCCATCACCAGCATCAGATACGCATCGTTAGTGTACGACGAGAGGCTGCCGAGCCAAGTGAGCTTCAACGGATCGAAATGCACGTTGGGATCGCCCTGGATGGCCAAGAGCGGCACCGCACGCTCGAGCTTGGCGATCACCGTGCCGTCATTGGGAAAGACGTTGCCAAGGCGGTTTGCCGAGGTGATACCGCCGGCGCCGGGCTGGTTCTCGACCACGATGGCGGGATGGCCGGGAATGTATTGGCCGAGATAACGGGCGACGAACCGTGCCGAGATGTCGTTGATGCCGCCGGGCGAGGTGCCGACCACCATCTTGATCTGCCGGCCTTTGTAGAATTGCTCGACCGACTGGGCGTGGGCGGCGCCCGCCGTGACCGCTAAGATCGCTAAGACGGCTGTGCTGAACAAAGCGAGCGCGCGGCCGCTCACGGAAATGCCTCCAGCAATTGCCCAAAACCTTTGACGGGCTGGCGCACGTGCAGCCGCTTCTGAATTTCCCACACCCGCGCCGGCACCGGATGCACCACCGGCACCTGGAGGTCCTGCTCCAGCATGGCGATGATGTGAAGCGTGCGCCAACCGGAGCCGAGCATGTAGATCGCGTCCGCGCCTTTGGCTTTGAGGAAATGTTTTTTGATGTGGGCGTAAACCTGCTCGCCCGAGAGCGTCTGCACCTGGTTGAACGGCACGTCGATGCCTTCCATGCCGCGCACTTTGAAACCGGCGTCGGCAAAATATTTGGCGAACACCGCATTGAGCTTCGGCGGAAAATACGTGGCGCCGACAAAGCTTTTGGCGTGCAGCGCGCGCAGTGCATTCACGTGGTTCTGCGCCACGCTCATGATCGGCACTTTGTATTTCTTCTCCCAGGCGGCGACGATTTTGGCTTCGCCCTTGCGGCCGAGCACCATGAAGGGCGGCGCCCCGTGCGGGTGGATGAGGTCGCATTGCTGTTCGGCAAGCACCGCCACCAGCTTCTCGTAATGCGGCATCATGGTCTTGAACTCGTCCTCGGCGCCGCGCCGGATGTTCAAGAACAAGGGAATGAGCCCGATGCCTTCGGGCAGCAGCCGGCAGACCTCTTCGGTCACGCCGGGCCGCATGGTCGGATTGATCATGCCAACCACGCCGCGCCAGCTTGAGAACGCCATAAGATGATCCTTCAATGATGAGGCTGAAGACGCTTGGCCGAGTGTAGCACTGATTGTCTGCCGGTCGGCTGCCGCCAGCGCAGGATTGCTGGCGGCCAGGTAGATTATTGCTGCGCACGACGTTGCGAGCCGTGCTGCTTGATGAATGCGATCATGGTGTTGAGCGCCTTCACCGAGTTCGGCTCGAACGGATGCTCGTTGAGGAAGGTGTGGCGGGCGCCGTCCAGCAAGAGCAGATCAAGGCTGCCGCCGGCCTTGCGGTAATCGGTGGCGAAGCGTTCGGCGAGTTCGACCGTGGTCCATTGATCCTTCGTGCCCTGAAACACCAGGGCTGGCGGGGTGTAAACCTTCTCGCCGCGCTCGATGATCAGTGCCGGCGTCGCCTCGATTTGCGTCGCTTCGCTGCCGAAGAATCTGTCGTGATCCTTGGCGAGATCGTCGTTGCCTTTCGCTTTGGCGAGCTTGTAGCGCTCCAGCGGGAACAACACGCCCCAGCCCGAGACCACGAAGGCGAGCTTGGCGTCCATGTCTGGCGCGTCGGCGAGCGGCAGTGCCCGATAGCGCGGATCGTCAGGACGGATCGCCGCCAAAAGAATCTGATGGCCGCCGCTCGATGTGCCATAGGCGCCGACTTGTCCGGCGCTGCTGCCGAACTCGGCGGCATGCGCCTTGAGCCAGCGGATACCGTAATTGATGTCCTGCAGCGACGCCGGGTAGGGCGCCTCGGGGGCGTTGCGAAAATCGATGGCGAGCACGACGATCCCGGCCTCGGCGAGATCGAGCGCCGTATTCTGGCCGTCGGTGCGATCCTTCTCGTTCCAGGCGCCGCCATGGACCTGGATCACCGCCGGGAATGGCCCGGTGCCAGCCGGCTGATAAAGCCGCGCCAGGCGCTGCTTGCCGCCGACGCTGTGGTAGACGATGTCCTTGACCATGAAGTCATAGGCGCTATCGCCCTGCGCCTGCGCCGAGCCAAAGGGCAGTGAGGCGAGGGGCAGCATGGCGCCGCCGAGGATCGCGGCGCCTGTTCGCAGAAGCTCGCGTCGTTGCAGAAGCTCGCGTCGATGCAGTGTGGCCGTCATGGGAAGCTCCCTTGCGCGTTGGCTTTGTGCTCTGCCCGCACTTCAGCCTAGCGCGAAGCGGCCGAATCTTCATCCCCGATAGATCGGCGTGGGCTGCGTGAAGAAGCTCAAGAGGATGTGGTAGACCAGCATGTAATTCTTCTGCTGGAAGCTGGCATGCGAGATGCCGGGCATGACGGCGAAATGCTTGTCGGGATTCGGCAGGCGCGCGAAGAACGCCACGAGATCGGCAAAGCCGGCGATGCCGTCCCACTGGCCGCGCATGATCAGCGTCGGCACGCTGATCTTTTCCGGGTCAACCACCGGCAGGTGCGCGCACATATCGACGTAGGTGCCGGTCGGCACCGAGGTGTCGAGCGCGACCACGGCGTCGGCGAAGGCATCGATGACGCGTTCCTCGGCGGTGCCGGGATGATCGCGGTCGAAGATCGAATGGATGAACGCCTTGTCGATCGGCCGCCGGTTCTTGGCGGCAAATTCCGGCAGCTTCTTGCGACGCTCGGCGAGTGTCGGCGAGCCTTCGCCGGTCCACACCATGGCATCGAGCGCAAGGCGTGCGACCAGCGCCGGGTGGCGCTGCGCGAACAGCGCGGCGCGCAGCGCGCCCGACGAAATGCCGTAGACCAGAAACGGCCGGTTGCCGCGCAGTTTTTGGATATAAGTCGCAGCGGCGAGACAATCGTCGGCGCCTTGCGCGATCGGTGCGTTGTTGTCGCGATCTTTGGTGGAGCGGCCGTAACCCTCCATGTCGACGCACCAGCAGTCGAAGTTTTTCCTGGCGAAGAAATCCATCACTGACGAATCGGGCCGGCCCGGCACCTGCAGATCGAAGGTCGGCTGCGCGGCCATCGAGGAGCCGTGCACCAGCAAGACAGTGCCCGCCGTCGTCTTCAGATCGGCGGCGTATTTCTCGAACAGAAAGAGCTTCACTCCGCCAGGTTTCTCGGTCCAATGCTCTTCGCTTTTGACGGCGGCGTTCTGCGTGGCGACATCGTTCATGGCTCACCTATGAAATATGCATTTGCCCCGAGGTCATTGCCAAAGTGTCATTGCGAGCGAAGCGAAGCAATCCAGGTACCCCCTTCCTCGCCATGATGGAGACTAATGAATGAGCGCGATGTGATTGGCCTTGATCACCTTGGCCCATTTGTCGACTTGCGCCTGCATGAAGGCGGCGAATTGCGGCTGCGTCATCACCATCGGCGTTGCGCCTTGTGCCTGCCACGACGCTTTGATGTCGGGCCGGCTCAGAATTGCGGTGATGGTGCGGCTGAGAGTGTCGATGATTGGCTGCGGCGTGCCCTTCGGCACCATGAAGCCGTTCCACTGGCTGAACTGAAAGCCGGGAACGCCGGCCTCGGCGATGGTCGGCACGTCCGGCAGAATGGGCGAGCGCTTGAGCCCGCTGGTGCCGAGTGCGCGCACCATATGGGCCTTGACCATCGGTGCCATGGTCGGAATGGAATCGAACAGCATCTGGATCTGGCCGCTCAATATATCGGTGCGCATGCCGGTCGAACCCTTGTAGGGGACGTGCACGATGTCGATGCCGGTCATCGATTTCAGGAGTTCGGCGGCCATGTGGTAATTCGAACCCGGCCCGGACGAGCCGAAATTGATGGTGCCCGGCTTGGCCCGCGCCAGCGCCAAAAACTCGGCCAGATTTTTGGCCGGCACCGACGGGTGCACGACCAGGACCATATCGTTCTCCATCAACGGCGCGACCGGCACGAGGTCGCGCAACAGGCTGTACGGCTTGTTTTCGTAAAGCGTCTCGTTGACCGTCTGGGTGCTGCTCGCCATGAGCAGCGTGTAGCCGTCCGGCGCCGCGTGCGCGACGAGCTCGGTGCCAATCGTGGTGCCGGCGCCCGGCCGGTTCTCCATGACGAACGGCTGGTGCAGCGCCTTGCGTAATTCCTCGCCGATGTCGCGGGTATAGACGTCGGTCGGGCCGCCGGCGCCGAACGGCACGATTATTTTGACCGGCCGCGACGGATAATCGTCGGCCCGGCTCGGCGGAGCGGCGAACAGGAAGGCGGCCGCGGCGGCCAACACGATGAACGCAAGTGGTAAGCGAACTAACAAGCGAGACATTTGTGTATTTCCGCGCTTCTTTTTCAATTTCTTGCGCATTCGGCGTTTCTTCAATTGAGCGTCACGCCGGTGACGCGAAGGACATCGCCCCAGCGCTGGTATTGCTGTGCGATGAAGTCGGCAAATTCCTTGACCGAATGCGGCTCCGGAATACCGCCGAGGCGCCTGATTTTTTCCTGCATTTCCGGTGTCGCCAGCCCCTGGTTCACCACCGCGTTGATCTTGTCGATGATAGGTGCCGGTGTGCCGGCCGGCGCCACGATCGCTTGCCAGGAATCCGGTGGCATGCCGCGATAGCCGAGTTCGTCCATGGTCGGCACGTCAGGCAGTTCCGGAATGCGGTGCGCCGCCGTTACCGCCAGCGCCCGCAATTGGCCGGACTTGATCAGCGGCACCATGGCGGTGGTGCCTTCGAAGGTCATGTTCATCTGTCCGGCCAGCACGTCGGTGGTCGCCTGGGAGGCGGATTTATACGGCACGAACACGATATTGGCGCCGGTGATGTGCTTGAACATTTCGCCGCACAGATGCGGCGGCGTGCCGATCACCGCGCCATAGTTCAATTTGCCCGGATTGGCCTTGGCGTAGGCGACCAGTTCCTTGACGCTGTGCGCCGGAACCGACTTGTGGATCGCCAGCACCAGCGGCGCCGAGGAGACGAGCGCCACCGCGGCAAACTCCTTCAACGGGTTGATGCCGGCGTTTTTATACAGCTGCGGGCTTATCGACAGCGACCCCGCCGTGCCGGCCAACAACGTGTAGCCGTCCGGCGGCGAGGTGGCGACGGCGCGGGCTGCCAGCGTGCCGCCGGCGCCGACGTGGTTCTCGACCACCACCGGCCCGAGGTGCTCGGAGAGATACGCGCCGATGATGCGCGCGGCCACGTCCGGCGGACCGCCCGGCCCAAACGGCACGATCAGCTTGATCGGGTGATCGGGAAAGTTTTCGGCGGCGGCCGGCAGCGCTGTAGTTAGCGCAAGCGCGCCCGCCAGTGCCGCGATCAGGCGCGGGCGCAAACCGTGTCGCCGTGCGGCCGTGTGCTGCATCACTTTCCTCCCGGCGTAACTCAGACCGGGATCGTAACATTTCGGTTGGCGATGGCGTCAATGCCGAGGACCGGCGCATGGCGCCGCAGGTTGATTCGACCCATCGCGCCTGCGCAGCAAGACGGCCGCCGGCTGTGCGGTGTGCGATCATGTTTATATGTCATGGATGGCGCTTGTTCCGTGCCTTGCACCTTGCGGTGCGCTGCGGTAAGGGTCGCCGCGTTCGATTTGCACCGCGAATCTGCCGATTTTGCGGGCAAATCAGTCGCCCTCCGCACCCCTGATGCGCCCCGCACGGGAGGGAGGGACCGTTGCGGAAGGCCGCGGCGTTGAACAAGTTAATGGCGTAGCGGAGTTCGTTGCTCGGAAGGACTGCCGATGAGTGAGGCGATGAATCACTTGCTGCTGGATTACCTGCCGCTCATCATCTTTGTCGGCGTGTCGGCGGCGATCGCGCTGGCGCTGCTCGTCTCGGCCTTCGTGCTCGCCTACAAGCAGCCCGATCCGGAGAAGCTCTCGGCCTACGAGTGCGGTTTCAACGCCTTCGACGACGCCCGCATGAAATTCGACGTGCGGTTCTACCTGGTGGCGATCCTTTTCATCATCTTCGATCTGGAAGTGACGTTCCTGTTTCCCTGGGCGGCGACATTCGGGCGGATCGGCGCCTTCGGCTTCTGGGCGATGATGATTTTCCTTGCCGTGCTGACGATCGGTTTTATCTATGAATGGAAGAAGGGAGCGCTCGAATGGGATTGAGCGAACCCGCCGTCGCCGTACCGCCGCGGGGCGTGCTTGACCCACGGACCGGTAAACCAGTCGGCGCCGACGATCCGTTTTTCTCCGAGGTGAACGCCGAGCTCACCGACAAGGGCTTTCTTGTCGCTGCCGCCGACGACCTGATTGCCTGGGCGCGCACCGGCTCGCTGATGTGGATGACGTTCGGGCTCGCCTGCTGCGCCATCGAAATGATGCAGGTGTCGATGCCGCGCTACGACGTCGAGCGCTTCGGTTTCGCGCCTCGCGCCTCGCCGCGCCAGTCTGATGTGATGATCGTCGCCGGCACGTTGTGCAACAAGATGGCGCCGGCGCTGCGCAAGGTCTACGACCAGATGCCGGAGCCGCGCTACGTCATCTCGATGGGCTCATGCGCCAACGGCGGCGGCTATTACCATTTTTCGTATTCGGTGGTGCGCGGCTGCGACCGCGTGGTGCCGGTTGACATCTATGTGCCGGGCTGCCCGCCGAGCGCCGAGGCGCTGCTCTACGGCGTGCTGCTCCTGCAGAAGAAGATCCGCCGCACTTCGACCATCGAACGCTGATCATGAACGAGACGCTCGACACGCTCGGCCGGACCATTGCTGCCGCGCTGCCCAACGCGGTCGCCGGCTACAGCATCGATTTTCACGAGCTGAACGTCACCGCGAATGCGGCCGACATCGTCGCGGTGATGCGCTTCTTGCGCGACGACCCGCGCTGCCAGTTCTGGTGCATCATCGATATCACCGCCGTCGACTGGCCGAGCCGCGAGCGGCGTTTCGACGTGGTCTACCACCTGCTGTCGCCCAAGCATAACGTGCGCATCCGCGTGAAGGCCGAGGCCGGCGAGAACACGGCGGTGCCGTCGATCATCGACGTTTATCCCGGCGCCGACTGGTTCGAGCGCGAGGTGTTCGATCTCTACGGCATCGTGTTCAACGGCCATCCGGACCTGCGCCGCATCCTGACCGATTACGGTTTCGAAGGTCATCCGCTGCGCAAGGATTTTCCGCTGACCGGATTTGTCGAGGTGCGCTACGACGACGAGCTCAAGCGTGTCGTCTACGAACCGGTGCGGCTCACCCAGGAATTCCGCAACTTCGACTTTTTGTCGCCGTGGGAAGGCACCGACTACGTTTTGCCCGGCGACGAGAAGGCGACAAAGCCGAGCGGCGGGCAGGGGAGTTGAGATGAAGCCGACGCTCAAGCCCGGGCTCACCCACCGCTTCGCCTACCAGGTGCCGGAGAACAAGACGGTGCCGTATACCTATCCGGAGTCTGCGGAAATCTCCGCAATGCCGAAAGTGTTCGCCACCGGGTTCATGATCGTGCTGATGGAATGGACCTGCACGCAGCTGCTGGCGCCGTATCTCGATGCGGGCGAAGGCAGCCTGGGCGTCCATGTCGACGTCAGTCACCTCGCGGCTACGCTGCCGGGGATGACGGTGACGGTCGATGTCGAACTGGCTCAGATCGTCGGCAACCGCGTCGCCTTCAAGGTCAAGGCGCACGACGGCATCGACCTTATCGGGGAAGGCCGTCACGAACGCTTCGTGGTCGCCTGGGACAAATTCAACGCGCGCGTCGCCGCCAAAGCCAAAAAGGCGACAGAGCTGCAGATGGCGACGAGCGGATAGCGCATGGCCGAGACCGTCAACACCATCCCAGTCGGCGGACAGCGCGAAGGCGCCACCCGCAACTTCACGATCAATTTCGGACCGCAGCATCCGGCGGCGCACGGCGTGCTGCGCCTGGTGCTCGAGCTCGACGGTGAGGTGGTGGAGCGCGTCGATCCGCACATCGGTCTCCTGCACCGCGGCACCGAGAAGCTGATCGAGAACAAGACCTACCTGCAGGCGATTCCGTATTTCGACCGGCTCGACTACGTCGCGCCGATCAACCAGGAGCACGCGTTCTGCCTGGCGGCGGAAAAACTGCTCGGCATCGAGGTGCCGCGGCGGGCGCAGATCATCCGCGTGCTCTATTGCGAGATCGGCCGGCTGTTGTCGCACATCCTCAATGTCACGACGCAGGCCATGGACGTCGGCGCGCTCACCCCGCCGCTGTGGGGTTTTGAGGAGCGCGAAAAGCTCATGGTGTTCTACGAGCGCGCCTCAGGCTCGCGCCTGCACGCGGCGTATTTCCGCGTCGGCGGCGTGCATCAGGACCTGCCGCCGAAGCTGATCGACGACATAGCGGCGTTCTGCGATCCGTTCTTGAAGGTCTGTGACGATCTTGAGGATCTGCTCACCGAGAACCGCATCTTCAAGCAGCGCAACGTCGATATCGGCGTGGTCAAGCTGGAAGACGCCTGGGCCTGGGGCTTTTCGGGCGTGATGGTGCGCGGCTCCGGCGCCGCCTGGGATTTGCGCCGGGCGCAGCCCTAC
>JASHXZ010000637.1 GCA_030043285.1 Xanthobacteraceae bacterium
AGGCAATGCCGGTGTCGCACTCCCACCAGCTCTTATGCGTGTTGGAGAGCCCGCTGACGATCGTGACGACGAATTTCGGCGCCGCCGGATCGGTCACGTCCCAGATCTGGTGCGATTCGTCCTTGCCGACATTGCCGAAGGCGCGCAACAGGTACCATTTGCCCTTCTCGCCGTGCGGCAGCAAGCTGCCGCTGCAGACGCGCACCATTTGCGCGCCGCCATCGCTGGCCGCACCCGTCGGACCAGGGATGTGAAACAAAAATCGCGGATGATGCACGTCGGTCACGTCGATGATCGAGGTGCCGTTGGATTCGACCTTGCCGGTCAGCGGATTGAGCAGGCTGCCGGTGAGATTGCCGAGATAAAGGATTTCGCGGCCGTCCTGGTTGACGACCAGCGGCTGGTAGATCGGCCGGCCCTGATTGTCGTTGAAACCTTCGACCTTCATGTTCCAGGCCGATTCCTGGTCCCACGCATTCGGCGGCGGCGGTGCGCGCAGGTCCTGGCCGAAGGCGCCGGACGCGTCTTCGGTATTGGCGATCGCCGGAATATTCGGACCGTCCGGCGGATAGGCTTGCGCCGAGGCGGGCGCCGCAGGCGCGAGCGACGACAAGATCAGAAGGACAGCGCCGGCAAAGAAGCGCGCTGTTGTCGATCGCATTGTTTGCATGTCGGACGCCTTATTCTGAATCGGCTTTTTCAAATGCCTCGTCGAGCAGAAAAATGTCGGTGAGCAGCGCGCGGATGTGGATCGAGGCATTGAGGTTGTCGATGATCTGCGAGCCGACGGTGCGCTGCGCCAGCACGAAGCGAATGGCGGCGCGCGCATTGCCGATGTCGCGCTTGAGCACCGCCAGCATGTCGGCCGTGGCTTGCGCCACCGCGCCGCCAGGCGAGCCTACTTGTTCCGGCGTCGCCGCCGTCAATACGTCGAGCGCGGCGTCGGCGCGGCGGAGCGCATCGCGCACGCCGAGCGGATCGTCGGCTTCGGCGTTGCGGCCCTGCGCCGCGTAGGCCAGCATCAATTCATAGGTCGCTTCGATCGTGTCGATCGCCGCGGCGACGGTTTGCGCCTTGTCAGGCTCGGTCGAGGCCATGTCGCTTTTCCTGTGTGGCGGGCAGGTGAGGGCGCCGGTTGTCGGGGTGCTTCACGCCTTCCAGCGAGAAGGGTCGTAATGCTGCGCATATTCCTTGCCGCTGATCCAGCCGCGCACCATCGCCCGCAGCAGATACCAGGAGTCGGGCATCAGAGAGAAATACAGATGCACGATGACGGTTGCCACGATGGCCATCGCCGCGAAGCCGTGGATCACATAGATCACGCCCCAGGTATCGGCCGAAAACCAATACGGATTGCGCCGCCAGAACGGCGTATCGATCTTCAGCAGCATGAGCAGGCCGGTGCCGACCACGGCCAGAATCACGATGGCGACGCCGAGATGGTAGAGTTTTTGCGCCGCGTCGTACTTGCCGGGCAACGCTAGCGCACTGCGCGAGCCGAGCAGGCGGGCCGTGTCGCGCCACAGTTCGCGCAGGTCGGTCCAGCCGATCCACATGTTGCGCCAGTCCTGAAAGAACAGCGCGCGCACGATGTGGATCAACACCAACGCCGCCAATGCAACGCCGGTTATCCAATGGATGTCGAGCCATTCGAATTTGATGCCGAGGATCGGCAGAAACGCGGTCGCCATCAGCACGATGACGCAGAGCGCCATGAGCCAATGATAGGTGCGGTCGAGCAAGGTGTGCCGGCGCACGCGGTCCCAGCCGGCTCCGCCCGCCGTCCGTCGGTTTGGAGTGATCTGGTCCATGGTCAATGTCCGAGACTCAGGCCGAGTGGCGCGCGCGCCACTTCGCCAGCGCACTGAGAAGCGCGTGCACGACGATGACAAGCACGGCCGCTCCGACAAACCACGGCAGCAAGTCCCACGAGGCGCCGATCAACTGGTCGGAGCCGCCATAGATGGATCGCGAATAACGAAACAGCTCCATGCTTTACTCTCGCTCTTACCGCATTTCACAGCGAACGCCTGCGGGCCGCCGCATCAGGCCGCGGGCGGCGCGCCGTCTGCGCCAAATGCGACGCCGGCATTATCGCTCATCCAGCGCGCCACATCCAACGAATCGCCGGTGGCAAGCAGCGAATGGCTGGCGGCAAGCGCCGCCGCCTGCAGCAGCGAAACAAACAATGTCGGCGTGGAACTCGCACGTGCGGCGTCCGCAACCCGCGCAAGATCGTCCTGCAGGCGCTTGCCGGGCGTGTCCGATTGATAGCCGCCGGTGAGCACCTGCGCGGACAACGCCGCCGGCGCCGTCCCCATGCCGGGCGCCAACAGTGGCAGCGCGTCGAGCATGCCGGCGGGATCGAGTCCGGTCCGCTTGGCGATGATCAGCATCTCTGTATAGAGCGCGATCGACAGCGCGCCGAAGCACGAGGCGAGGGCCTTGGCGAGCGGGCCGGTGCCGAGTTCGCCCAGCCGGAGGATTTTGGCTGCCACCGCGCGCAGCACCGGCATGACACGTTCGAGCGCCTCGGCCGGACCGGCGGTGAGCAACGTGAGCTTGCCGGCACGCGCGTCGGTGGGGCTGCCGATCGGCGTCGCCTCGATCCAGATCGCGCCTTTGCTCCGCAGCGCGCGGCCGAGCGCCGGACCGGTTTGCGGCGCGGCGTCGCTCATGTCGACGATGATGGTGCCGGGCCGCAGCGCATGAACGAGCCCGACCGAACCAAGCACGGCCTCCCGTGCAGTCTGGTCGCTGGTTTCGGCGAGCAAGATGAGATCGCAGACCTGCGCGAGATCGTAGGGCGAGCCGGCCGGTGCACTGCCGCCGCCGGCGAGATGAGCCTGGAGGAGCCGGGAATTGAGGTCGGTCGCGGTGCTGCCGATGCCCTGCTGGTCGAGGCGGCGGATCAGCGCCGAGCCGAGCGCGTCGAGCCCGACAATGCCGAGCGAAAAATCCGCCATACTTTATCGCTCCGGATGTGTCGCCTGCGCCAACACGGCAAAGCGAGAAAACAGCGCGCCCAAAAAGCACCAAAAAGAGCCGGCCCGGGCCTCGGTCAACCGAACGTCGTTCGGCTTAACCGCAGTCCGGGCCGGAGAACACGCTTATGGCGCGGGCGTTTAAGCCTGCGCGTCCCGCACGGCGCGCATGACGAGACTCGCCAGCAGCGGGATCTTGAAGGCGTTGTAGTTGAGCGGATGGGCGCCGCGGGTCTCCGACTTGCCGGCAAGCTCGGCCAGACTCTGGTCGACCTTTTGGCCCTTGATGGTCTGCTCGGCGACACCGCAGCGCCGCGGCGTTGCCGCCACGCCGCCCAGCGCGATGCGCGAGTTCGCCACTGCGCCGCTGGCGTCGGTCTGGACCGCCGCCGCCACGTTGACCAGCGCGAAGTCCCAGGTGTAGCGGTCCGTCACCTTCTCGAAATAGAACCGTGCGCCGGCCCATTCCTTCGGGATGCGGATCGCTACCAAGAGGTCCTCCGGCTGCAACTGCGTCAGCCGGCGGATGTCGATCTTCGGCCCGACGAAGAAGTCCTCGGCCTTGACGACGCGCTCGCCCTTGGCGTTGTGGATCACCATCTTGGCGTCGAGCGCCACCATGGTGGGCGCCATGTCGGACTGCGTGACGGCCACGCAGCGATTGGCGTCGAACAGGGCATGCTCGCGATTCTGTCCCTCCGGCGTGTCGGAGAAGCAGGTGTTGCCGCCGGCCCGGTAGCAGGGCAGGCCGGACCGATAATACCAGCAGCGGGCGTCCTGCGAGACGTTGCCGCCGATGGTGCCGGTGTTGCGGATCTGCGGGCTCGCGACTTTGCCAGCCGCTTCGGCCAGGAGCTTGTAGCTCTTGTTGACGATCGGGTTCTTCTCGACCTCGCTGATCGTGGTCAGCGCGCCGATTTCGATCCCGTCAGCCGTCTCCTTGACGCCGCGCATTTCGGCGATGCCGGACAGATCGACCACGACCTTGGGTCGCTTGATGCGGTCCTTGAACCAGGACAGCGAGTCGTTGCCGCCGGCGAGCTTCCAAACGTCGGCCTTGTGCTGGTCGAGCAGGGCGACGGCGTCGGCGATGGTTGCGGGCCGATACAGTTCGAAGCCCGGAATGACATCTTTGATCATCATGGCTGGGCTCCCCCGTTACATCGTGTTGGCTTGCAGCGGCTTGTACGATTGCGGCCGCTCGGCAAGCGCGTTGACGATCATGTCGCGGACCACCGGCGTGCGGTGGAAGTACTTGCCGCCGAGCGCGTCCGCGATGGCGTTGATGAGCGCCGCCGCGGCCGCGCCCATGATCGGCTCGCCGACGCCCTTGACGCCGACCGGGTTGTCACGGTCCGGCCGGTCGACGGCCGCCCAGTGGAACACTTTCGGCATGTCGAGATAGGTCTGCGGCTTGGCCTGATCGAACTGCACGGTGGCCGGCAGTCCGAGCTGGTGGTCGTAGACGATGCGCTCGGTGGTCGCGAGACCGAAGCCCATCATGCTGCCGCCGAAGATTTGCGCCTGCAGGCCCTCCGGATGCAGCACAGTGCCGCAATCGGCCACGCCGAGATATTCCTTGATCTCGAATTGGCCGGTTTCGCGGTCGAGCTCGACCATGCAGAAGCCGGTGACCAGAGCCGGCACCAAGCCGCGCTTGGGCAGCTTGTCCTTGGCGACGCCGATCAGGCCGGAGCCGGCCAGCGCCATCGCCGATGCCTTGGTCAGCGGATTGATGTCGGGCGGCAATTCCTTGCCCGAGTATTTGCCGCCGAGCTCGATCGCCTTCTTGGCGGCGTCGGCGAAGCTGATCGACTTCGAGGCGTCCGTCTTGTGGACGACCTTTTCGTTTTTCAGCTCGTAATCGCCGGCGTTGCCGCCCAGTGTGGTGGCGGCAAGTTCGAGGAGCTTGTCCCTGGCGTCGACTGCCGCCACGTATTGGCCGCGTGAGGCGGTGTACGTGGTGTTGGAGCCGAACTGGCCGATCATCCACGGCAGGTGGTTGTCGCTCCTACCGCGCACGATGACGACGTTGTCCCAATCGTAGCCGAGCACCTCGGCCGGAATGCGCGACGTCGCCGCGTACGAGTAGGTGCCGAGATTGCCGACACCGGTGTGCACGTAGAGCTTGCCGTCAGGCAGGATGCGCACGATGCCGTCGAAGCCGTTCGAGCCGCCGGCATGGAACGCGCTGCCGATGCCGACGCC
>JASHXZ010000131.1 GCA_030043285.1 Xanthobacteraceae bacterium
CGGCCTGCAGCCGCTGATCGGCGGCGAGGATGGGATGCTGCTCGGCGAACTGAAAAAGCTCAACCGAACAATCTGGATTCTGTCCGACCCCGATGTCATGTCCAATCACGGCTTGCCGCGCGCCGGCAACGCGGCGCTGGCGGCCGCCATGATCGAGCGCCTGCGCCATGGCAGCGGCCGCGTCGTGTTCGATGAGACGATCCACGGCTTTGTCGGCGTGCCGGCCAACCCGCTGGCGCTGCTGTTTCGCTTTCCTTTCGTCATCGCAACGCTGCTCGGTGCCATCACGGTGGCGCTGTTGCTGTGGGCGAGCCTCGGACGCTTCGGCGCGCCGCAGGCGGCGCCGCCGCCGCTTAATGCCGGGCGGCAGACGTTGCTGCAGAACATCGCCAAGCTGGTCGAGTTCACCGGTCATCAGGAAATTATGATCAGGCGCTATGTGCTGGAAACCGTGCGCGATGCCGGTCGCCAGCTGCACGCGCCGCGCGGGCTCTCGAGCGCCGCGCTGGTCGCCTGGTTGCAGCGCGTCGGCGCCGCCCGCGGCGTCGATGTCGATTGCGCCGCGGTGATCGGCGAAGCCGAACGCCTTGGCGATGGCCGCCGCCGCAGCGCCCCCACCCTAACCCTCCCCCGCGAGCGGGGGAGGGGAGGGAGGGGGATGCGGCTGGCGCGAGATATTTATCGCTGGAGGGGGGAAATCGTCGATGGACGTAAAGGACATCCGCGCGGTCGCTGACGGTATTCGCGGCGAAGTCCGCAAGGCCGTCGTCGGCCAGGACGACGTCATGACCCTGATGCTGACCAGCCTTCTGGTCGGCGGTCACATCTTGCTCGAAGGCGTGCCCGGAACGGCGAAGACCCTGATTACGCGGGCGTTCGCCGCGGCGCTCACGCTGCAGTTCGGTCGCATCCAATTCACCCCCGACCTGATGCCGGGCGACGTCCTTGGCACCAACCTGTTCAATTTCCAGACCAACAGCTTCGTCCTGACCAAGGGGCCGATCTTCACTCAGCTTTTGCTCGCCGACGAGATCAATCGGACACCGCCGAAGACCCAGGCCGCGCTGCTGCAGGCGATGAACGAGCGGATCGTTACCATCGACGGCAAGGACTATGCGCTCGGCGACGACTTCATGGTCGTGGCGACCCAGAATCCGATCGAGCAGCAGGGCACCTATCCGTTGCCGGAAGCGCAGCTCGACCGCTTTCTGTTCAAGATCATCATCGACCACCCGAGCCGCGACGAGGAACGCGAGATCGTGCGGCGGCACGGCCACCGCTCGGCGATGCCGCGGCTGCAAGACTTCGACATCAAGCCGGTGGCCGACAGCGCCTTGCTCGGCGCCACGCGCGAGGCGGTGAGCGACATCCGCCTCACCGAGCCGCTGATCGATTACATCGTCGATGTGATCCGGGCCACCCGCGCCCACTCGTCGCTCGAGGTCGGTGCCTCGACCCGCGCCGCCAACATGCTGGCGTCGGCGGTGCGCGCCTTTGCGGTGCTGCAGGGCCGCGACTTCGTCATTCCGGACGACATCAAGGCGCTGGCGCTGCCGGTGCTGCGGCACCGGCTGACGGTTTCGCCCAGCGCCGAGATCGAGGGGCTGACCACCGATCGCATTCTGCGCGAAGTTCTCGATCAGACTCCGGCGCCGCGATGATCCGGCCGACGCTCGCGGCAGTGCTTCTGTTTGGCGGCGGCGTTCCGTTGGCGTTGTTTATCGTCATCGTCGATCCGAACCTGTGGGTGCTGTCGTTCGACTATGGGCTGCTTGTGCTGATCGTCGGCGCGACCGATTTTGCGCTGGCCTGTCCGTCGCGTTCGCTCAGCATCAAGGTTGTGGTGCCCGAGCGGCTCTATATCGGCGAGCGCGGCGCCAGCGAGATTACGCTCGCTGCCCGCGGCTTCCGCCGCGCGGTGCGCTTCGCTGCGATCGCCGAGCAGCGCGGCGACGTCGAGCCGTCCGAGATGTCTGCTGGCGAGATCGCCCCGGGCGCGGAGACGCGGCTTGCCTTGCCGATTGTGCCGCGCCGGCGCGGCCGCGTTTCCGTCGATCGCATTTGGCTGCGCTGGCGCAGCTCGCTCGCGCTCGTCGAGTTCGTGCGCCAAGTTCCTGTCGAGCGCAGCATCGACGTGTTGCCCAACGTGCGCGGCGTCCACGGCACTGCTTTGCAGTTCTTCGTCCAGGAGGCGATCTACGGCATCAAGGCGCAGCTGCAGAAAGGTGAGGGCGCCGAGTTCGAGGCGCTGCGCGAATATGTGCCGGGGCTGGACAGCCGCTACATCGACTGGAAGCATTCGGCGCGCCACCGCAAGCTGGTCTGCAAGGAATTTCGCACCGAGCGTAACCATCAAGTCGTCATGGCGCTGGACACCGGCTATCTGATGCTCGAGCCGGTCGACGGCCTTACCCGCCTCGATCATGCGATCAACGCCGCCCTGGTGCTGGGCTGGGTATCGCTGCAGGGCGGCGACCTGGTCGGCGTCTGTGGTTTCGACGCGCGCATGCGCCAATACCTGGCGCCGGTTCGCGGCGTTTCAGGCTTTGGCCGGCTGCAGCGCGCCGCCGCCGAGCTCGACTATCATCATCAGGAGACCAATTTCACGCTGGGGCTTGCCGAGCTCAACGCCCGGCTCAGGCGCCGCGCGCTGGTGATCGTATTCACCGACTTCGTCGATTCGATCACAGCCGAGCTGATGATCGAGAGCATGCAGCGCATCGCCAATCGGCACCTGATCGTGTTCGTCACCCAGCGCGGCTCGTTTTTGCAGCGCGCGGTCGAGGCGGCGCCGGAACGCTTCACCAACGTGGCGCAGGCCGTCATCGCCCACGACTTTCTGCGCGAGCGCAGCATCGTGTTCGAACGGCTGGAGCGGCTCGGCGTGCATTGCCTTGACGTGCCGAGCCGCGGCTTGCCGGTGGCGCTCATCAATCGCTATCTCCTGATCAAGCAACGCGGGCTGATATGAGCGAAATCGCCGCCATGATCGAGCAAGTGCGGCCCCCCCGGATGGCGGCGCCGCGTGCCGCCAAGCCCGAGCTTGTGCTTAAGAGCAGCGAGTTTCGCAAAGGCCGCGAAGTCGGCTGGCGCGAGCTCGAACGGCTCGTCCAGCAGATCGAGCGCCGCGGCGTTCGTTCGCTCTCGCTCGACGATCTGCAGCAATTGCCGATCCTCTATCGCGCCGCATTGTCGTCGCTGTCGGTGGCGCGCACCATCGCTCTCGATCGCAATCTTCTGCTCTACCTCGAGAATCTCGCGTTGCGCTCCTATTTCGCGGTCTACGCCGCACGCGCCAACCCGGTCGCGGGGTTGCGCGAGTTCTTTGTCCACGACCTGCCGGAGGCGGTTCGGGCCGCGCGCTGGCACATTCTGATTGCCGCCATAGCGCTGCTGGTCGGCGTGGCGGCCGGTTTTATGTTGACGGCGCACGACGAGGCCTGGTTCTCCTCGTTGGTGCCTTCGGGTTTGGCAGGCGGGCGCGGGCCGGCGTCGAGCGCGGCGGATCTTCGCGCCCGGGAGCTGTTCGCGCCGTGGCCGGGCGCGGCGGCGGCGTTCGGCGTTTTCGCCAACGTGCTGTTCAGCCACAATACGCTGATCGGGCTGATGTGCTTTGGCCTCGGGCTCGCCGCCGGCATTCCGACGCTGATGCTCACCGTCTATCAGGGCTTGTCGCTCGGCGCGTTCGTTGCGCTGCATTTCGATCGCGGCCTGACGATCGCGTCGCTCGGCTGGCTGTCGATCCACGGCACCACCGAGCTCGGCGCGCTGATCCTGTTGGTGGCGGGCGGTCTGGTGATTGCCGACAAGATCCTGTTTCCCGGCCGCTATGCGCGCCTGGAAAATCTTGCCCTGCACGGTCGGCAAGCGGCGCAGATGGCGGTCGGGGGAATCCTGATGTTGTTCGTGGCCGGAATTCTCGAAGGCGGCTTCCGCCAGCTGGTGGCGAGCACGCCCGCGCGCTTCGCCATTGGATTCGGCATGGCAGTGTTATGGCTCGTTTATTTTAGCTGCTGCGGCCGCAGAGCGCGGCCAAGAACCGGGCCAGGAACGCAGCCATGAACGCAGCCACGAACGCGGCGCAGGATTCTCCCGAGCGAAATTCTCCGGCCGGCGTGCCGCCGCCCGCACATGCGCAGACGGTGCAAGTGTTCGACGAGGGGCGGCGGCAGAAGCGTGAGATCGTCACGCCCGAGGGGGTGCCGATCAGCGTCGAGATCGCCGATTACGGCGAACGCCTCACCGCGTTCGCCATCGATTTTGCGATCTGGACGCTGCTGACGATTGCGATTTACCTGCCGATCTTTGCGCTGATCGGTGCAACGCACGGCAGTCTGATTGCCGTTGGCATCGCGCTGTTTTTCGGCTTCCTCGTCCGCAATCTCTATTTCATTTATTTTGAGCTGGCATGGCAGGGCGCCACGCCTGGCAAGCGCGTCGTCGGGCTGCGCGTGATCGACCGCGGCGGCGGACCGCTGACGGCCTCCGCCGTGATCGCGCGCAATCTGACCCGCGAGATCGAAATGTTCATTCCGCTCGGAATCCTGCTGCAGAGCGGGCATTCAGCGAGCGGAGCGGTCGATTGGAGCCAACTGTCGCTCGGGGTGTGGCTGTTGTTCTTTGCCGCGCTGCCGGCCATCAACCGCGACCGCATGCGCGGCGGCGACTTGATCGCCGGCACCATGGTCGTGGCGCTGCCGCGTCGGGCGCTGTCGAGCGATCTGGTCGAGCACGCGATGCAGTTCGCTTTTACCACGCCGCAGCTGCGGGCCTACGGCGCGTTCGAATTGCAGGTGCTGGAAGAGCTGCTGCGGCGTCCGCGCAATGCGGAGACGCTGCGCGTGCTCGACGAGGTCTGCGACAAGATCTGCCGCAAGATCGGCTGGAGCGAGCCGGTCCCGCGCCGCGAAGTCATGACTTTCCTGCGCGACTTCTATACCGCCGAACGCGCCTATCTGGAGCGCGAGCAGCTGTTCGGCAGGAGCAAAGCCGACAAGTACGCGCAGCCGGCCGGCAGCGCTTGACACCAAGCATTGCGCTTTGAGCTCAGTCGAACACCGACGCGATCTTGTCGGTATCGACGCCTTCCTTGGCAACGCGCAGATCGTGATAGGCCACCACCACCATGATGGCGTTGAAGGCGCCGGCCAGCGCGCCCCAGATCAGATTGAGTAACAGCGATAATGCGAAGCCGCCGATCAGGGCGCCTATCCGGCCTGCCAGGCCGCTGCCGATCGCGACGACGATGGCGACCAGAAACCACAGGCCGAAAATCGCCCAGCGGTGCCCCTTGGTCAGCTCCCGGCTGCGCCCCAGGCTTTGCATTGGGCCCAACCGTTCGACGATGCACGCCGGCATGGCAACGAACAGCATCGTCAGCACAATGAAACCGGGTACCACGAAGAACAATGCGGCAATCCCGGCGAAAAGTCCCACCAGGATCGCAACGCCAAGGACCGGAAAAAGCCGGTTCAGCCCGACCTGGGCCGAGGCCATCAGGTTGACGGGCCGGCCGCGCATATCCTCGAAGGCGCCAAACAGCACGATGGCTTCGCTCAGTGCGTTCAGCACGATGCTCAGCAGCACCCCTACGAGGATCAAGAGGAGAACGTGGCTGGTGCTGATGCGTTGGCCCCTTTCTGCCATGAGCCAGAGACTGGGCAGATAGGCGATCGCCGTCACCACGCAAAACGGCAACAGGTTGCGCGACAGCACCGAGAACGTTCGAGAAAGAACCTGGCCGACGCGAAATTCACCTTCGCTGTAGCGACCGTCACTCATGAATGCCTCCCCCAGTGGGCGAAGCCGGGCCTTCGCCGCACCCAAGCTTATCACGCGGCAACCGGCGAACAAGCAGCGGCAGTCATCGTCATCAACAGAGAATTGATCGCTATCCGCAAACCCAATTCCGGTAATCTCCAAGACCGTCCGAGGTCGCGTTTCACGATCCAGCCGGCCGCATTCCGCCGCCAGCCAATTGGCGTTAAGCTGCTGACTTGCGAAAGATCACAGGAGCGCGTGCGTGAAAGTCGCGATTGTCAATCTCGGCCAAATCGTTTCCGGCGACTGGCATGCGCCGTTCGCGGAGGGCGACACCATCATCAGCGAGGGCGAGCGCATCGCGCATGTCGGCACCGCGACAGCCGGCGCAGTCGAGAGCGCCGACGTGGTAATCGACGCTGGCGGCATGACGGCTATTCCCGGCCTCATCGATTCGCACGTGCACATCACGTTTGGCGATTACACGCCGCGGCAGCGCACCGTCGGTTATCTGGAAAGCTATCTGCACGGCGGCACCACGACGGCGATTTCCGCTTCCGAGGTGCACGTGCCCGGCCGGCCGAGCGACCGCGAGGGCGTCAAGGCTCTGGCGCTGGCGGCGCAGCGCTGCTTCGCCACTTGGCGGCCGGGCGGCATGCGCGTGCTCGCCGGCTCGGTGATTCTGGAGCCCGGACTGAAGACTGCCGATTTCATCGAGCTTGCGATCAACGGCGTGCGGCTTGCCAAGGCCGGCTTCGGCGCGGTGAAGACGCCGTACGATTACGTGCCGCTGGTGCGTGACGCCAACGCCGCCGGCCTGATCACCACCTGCCACACCGGCGGCGCCTCGATCCCGGGCTCGGCTGCCATCACCGGCGATCATCTCCTCGCCATGCGGCCGCACGTCTCATTCCACATCAACGGCGGGCCGACCGCGATGCCGGACGGCGATTTCGAGCGCGTGATCAGAGAGAGCGAGATTGCGCTCCAGGTCTGCACCGCCGGCAACTTGCGCACGACGCTGCTTTGCGCGCGGCTGGCCGAGGAGCACGGCGCCTTCGATCGG
>JASHXZ010000638.1 GCA_030043285.1 Xanthobacteraceae bacterium
GGAAACGCTTTCTGGAACAGATCGACGCCGGTGCCCGACGGCATGGCCGCGGTGATGGCGACGATCTTGTCGTCCTTGCGCGCCTCTTTGATCAGGCTCTCGCCGTAGACCTTCTGATACGCGGGCGCGGTCGGCTTGGATTTGACCTGGGCGCCGGTGGCGACGTCGAACTTGACGACGCCGTGATATTTGTCGGCCGAATTCTCGGCCGGCTCATAGCCCTTGCCCTTCTGGGTGACGACATGGACCAGGAACGGACCGTTCTTGGCGTCGCGCACGTTTTTGAGGACCGGCAGCAGGTGATCGATATTGTGGCCGTCGATCGGGCCGACATAGAAGAAGCCGAGCTCGTCGAACAGCGTGTTGCCGGTGACCAGGCCGCGCGCATATTGCTCGATGGCGAGTGCGCGCTGCTCCAGCATGCGCGACGGCAGCCGCTTGGCGATCTTCTGGACGATCTTGCGCAGCCGCCGATAGCCGCGGCCGGAAACGCGCCGCGCCAGATAGGCCGACAGCGCGCCGACCGGCGGCGCGATCGACATGTCGTTGTCGTTGAGCACGACGATCAGCCGCGAATCCATCGAGCCGGCATTGTTCATGGCTTCGTAGGCCATGCCGGCCGACATGGCGCCGTCGCCGATCACGGCGATGACGTTGTTCTGCTTGCCGGACAGGTCGCGGGCGACCGCCATGCCGAGCGCCGACGAGATCGACGTCGAGGAGTGTGCGGCACCGAACGGGTCGTATTGGCTCTCGGCGCGCTTGGTGAAGCCGGACAGTCCGCCGCCCTGGCGCAGCGTACGGATGCGGTCGCGCCGGCCGGTCAGAATCTTATGCGGATAGGCCTGGTGGCCGACGTCCCAAATCAGCCGGTCGTTCGGCGTATCGAATACGTAATGCAGGGCCACCGTCAGCTCGATCACCCCCAGACCGGCGCCGAGATGGCCGCCGGTCACCGCGACAGCGTCGACCGTCTCCTGGCGCAGCTCATCGGCCACTTGGCGCAGCTGGCTCGGCTGGAGCTGTCTAAGATCCTCGGGGGTCTTGATGAGGTCGAGCAAAGGGGTTGAGCGAACCGTCACGCTTAAGCTCCATACTAAATCCGGCCTAACGGCCTTATTGGGGTTGAGTGCGCGCCCAGTGCCGACCGGACCACGTAAATTTCGCTGTGCTTACACCATCCTGGCCTGGATAGGCAATTTGCCCCCGACCCGAAAATGGAACCACAACGGCCGAGGGCTGGTTCATATAGTTAGTTTCCCACGCGCCCCTTCTGGTTCATATAATGATAGGGAGCCGGTTTCGTTCTAGCCATGGTGCCCTGCGGTAAAAATTATGGCTCATTCGCCGCAGCTGCCGGCCCGAATAGGCCCGCCGCCGCCCATTGAGGTCTCGTGGCTCTCGAGATTTACCGTAAAAAGCGACAGTTTGGCGTGACGCCGGAGCCGCGCGGGCGGCGCGGCAAGCGCGGCGGCAACAGCTACGTCATCCAGAAGCACGCGGCGCACCGGCTGCATTACGACCTTCGCCTCGAGCTCGACGGGGTGATGAAGAGCTGGGCGGTGACCCGCGGCCCCAGCCTCGATCCCGGCGAAAAACGGCTTGCGGTCCACGTCGAAGACCACCCGATCGACTATAACAGCTTCGAGGGCACCATCCCGGCCGGCGAATATGGCGGCGGCACGGTCATGATCTGGGACCGCGGTCACTGGGTTCCCGAAGGCGACCCGCACGAGGGCTACGCCAAGGGCCATCTGCTGTTCGACCTCGACGGCGAAAAGCTGCACGGCCGCTGGCACCTCGTGCGCATGCAGCGCCGGGCCAACGACCGCCACGAGAACTGGCTCCTGATCAAGGGCAAGGATGACCAGGCGCGCAGCGGCCGCGACGGCGACATTCTGGAGCAGGAGCCGCGCTCGGCGGCGACCGGCCGCACCATGGAGGAGATCGCCGCCGGCAAGGGCCGCAAGCGCGTCTGGCACAGCAATCGGGCGGGCGGCGACGACGCGGCGGCGCGCCCGCAGTCGCAGCGCGCGTTTCGCGAAGAACTGCGCGCGCAAGCTCAAGCGGCGACCAAACCCAAGGGCAAAGCCAAGATTAAAGCCAAGATTAAAGCCGCGGCCATACCAACGGCCAAAGCGGCGGCCGAGCCGAAATCGGCGCCGGCAAAAGCCGCCGCGCGCGCTCCGGCGTCATCGGCAAAGCGGACCAAGTCGGCGGCGAGCGGGGTTGCGGCCAGAAAAAACGAAAAGAACGAGAAGACAAGCGATCCGGTCCCACGCGGCAAAAGCGCGACCGCCGCGCCACTGCCGGACTTTGTGCCGCCCGCGCTGGCCACATTGCACGAGCGCCCGCCGGGCGGGCCGAACTGGCTGCACGAGATCAAATTGGACGGCTACCGCATCGAGGCCCGGCTCGATGACCGTGACGTGCAGCTGCTGACGCGCAACCGCCAGGACTGGACGCACCGCTTTGCGCCGATCGCGGCGGCGGTCGCCAAACTGCCGGCCAAGACCGCGCTGCTCGACGGCGAACTGGTGGTCGAGGACGAGAAGGGCGCTTCGAGCTTTTCGCTGCTGCAAATCGCGCTGAAGGAGGGCAAGACCGATCGCTTCGTCTATTGGGTGTTCGACATCCTTCACCTCGACGGCATCGATCTGACCGCGCGGCCGCTGGTCGAGCGCAAGGCGGCGCTGGCGAAACTGTTGCGCGGCGCCGCCGATCCGATCCGCTGTGCCGGGCATTTCGACGAAGACGGGCCGCGCCTGTTCAAGCACGCCTGCGACTTGGGCCTCGAGGGCGTGGTCTCAAAGCGCCGCGACGCGCCGTACAGTTCCGGCCGCACCGAAAGCTTCGTGAAGACCAAGTGCCACAACGAGCAGGAGCTCGTGGTCGCCGGCTTCACCCCGTCGGCCGCGATGCCGAGCGCGATCGGGGCGCTCACCGTCGGCTATTACGACAACGGCGCGCTGCGTTATGCCGGCCGGGTCGGCACCGGCTACGATCATGCGACCGCGCGCGGCCTGTGGCGGCGCCTGCAAAAGCTCCGCACCGAGCGGCCGCCGCTCGTTGTGCCAAAGACCGAGCGGCGCAAGAATGTGATCTGGGTCAGGCCGCAGCTGGTGGTCGAGGTGGAATTCCGCGGCGTCACCCACGACGGGCTGTTGCGCCAGGCCGCCTACAAGGGTTTGCGCGAGGACAAGCCGGCCGGCGACGTGGTGCGCGAGACGCCGGTCGCGTCGTTGTCGGCGGCCGGTGCGCGGCAGGGCTCGGTCAAATCGAGCGCGCCTGTCGCGAAAGCGACGGCCGCCGGCGCGGACCGCCGCGCCAAAGCCAGGAGCGATGAGGTTGCCGCCATGCCGCTCACGCATCCCGACCGGGTTTATTGGGCCGATGTCGGCGTGACCAAGCAGGATCTCGCCGATTACTACGCGTCGATCTGGGACTGGATGGCGCCGCACGCGACCAATCGGCCGCTCGCGCTGGTGCGCTGTCCCGACGGCACCAAAGGCGAATGTTTTTTCCAGAAGCACATCGCTTCGAACGTCAAGGATTCGCCGCTGCGTCATCTGGTCGAGGGCAAGGATCGCGACGTCATCGCGGTGGAAAGTCTCGGCGACCTGATCGCGCTGGTGCAGTCGGGCGCGCTCGAGGTTCACGTGCGCGGCTCGCGGCTCGGCGCGCTCGAAATGTGCGACCGCATCGTGTTCGATCTTGATCCGGGCGAAGGCGTGACCTGGAAGGACATCGTCGCCACCGCGCGCGAGACGCGCGATCGCCTGGCGGCCGAAAAGCTCGAAAGCTTCGTCAAGCTGTCCGGCGGCAAGGGCGTGCACGTCGTGCTGCC
>JASHXZ010000639.1 GCA_030043285.1 Xanthobacteraceae bacterium
GGCCCACGCGATGGACGCGCCCTTCCAATGGACCAAGCAGGTAGCCTCGCATTTTGGCGGAACGCGGAACGGATTGGTCATTAGCTGGCCAAACCGCATTAAGGCGGGGGGAGAAATCCGTTCGCAGTTCCACCACGTCATCGACGTCGTACCAACCATATTGGAAGCGGCTGGCATCCAAGCACCGTTGCTGCTGAACGGGACGCCGCAGAAGCCGTTAGAAGGGGTTAGCATGGTTTATAGCTTCGACGATGCGAAGGCCCCGACGCGACACACGACCCAGTATTTCGAGATGACGGCCAATCGCGCGATTTATCACGACGGCTGGATCGCAAGCACCACTCCTGCGCGGTTGCCCTGGGAGACCATCGGCGCGGCGCCCGACCCGGACGCCTACCAGTGGGAGCTGTACAATCTCGCCGACGACTTCAGCCAGGCGAAGAATATTGCGAAGGACAACCCTGAGAAGCTCCGCGATATGCAATCCCGTTTCTTGATCGAAGCGACCAAATACAACGTGCTGCCGCTTGATTCCAGTTTTGCCGACCGCATGGATCCGGCAACTCGTCCAAATCTTCTGCGCGGTCAGACGGATTTCACTTACTACCCGGGCATGATTCGCATCCCGGAGGCCAACTCGCCCGACGTGCACAATAAGTCCTTCCGTATCTCCGCGAACGTAGAGATCCCGCAGAACGGGGCTAACGGCGTGCTGGCGACTCAGGGCGGCCGTTTCGGCGGATGGAGTCTGCTCGTCCTCGATGGAAAGCCGATGTTCGCTTACGCGTATACAAATCAAGACGGGGCGAAGTATCCGAAGCAGCGGGCGGACAAGACTCGCATTGCCGGCAGTGAGAAGCTCGCACCGGGCAACCACACCATCGTTTTAGATTTCAAATACGACGGCGGTGGGCTGGGCAAAGGCGGCCTTGGCACCCTCACGGTCGATGGCAAGAAGGTGGCCGAACATCGAATCGAGCATACCTCTCCGGTCGGCAAGTTCTCGCTCGATGAAAGCTTCGATGTCGGCCAAGACACCGGAACGCCAGTGATCGATGAGTACGATGCGCAGATGCCGTTCAAGTTCACCGGCAAGCTTGAGAAAGTCGAGATCAAGCTTGGTCCCGATACACTCACGCCCCAACAACACGGTGAACTCGAACAGCTAAAGAGGGATTTCGCGCTAGCGGTTCAATAAGAGAACCCTTACTGCAGCCCTTCGGCCTTGAGTGCTTCCTGCACCTTGGGCCGGGCGGCGACGCGGTCCATGTAGGCCTTGATGTTCGGCCATTTGGACAAGTCGACTTCGATGCGCGGCGACCAGCGCAGCACCGTGAACAGATAAGCGTCGGCGACCGTGAACTTGTCGCCGGTCAGGTACTGCTTGCCGGCAAGCTGCTTGTCGATCCAGTCGAACCGTTTGCCGAGATTGTCCTTGGAGATTTTCTTGAACTCGTCGGGCGTGGTCGGCCGGAAGATCGGGCCGTAGGTCTTGTGCAGCTCGGAGGTGACGAAGTTCAGCCACTCCTGAACGCGATAGCGGTCGAGCGAGCCCGCCGGCGGCAACAGACCGGCGGCCGGCTTCTGGTCGGCGAGGTACTGCACGATCACGGGGCCTTCGGTGAGCCGCTCGCCGTTGTCGAGCTCGAGCACCGGCACCTGACCCTTCGGGTTGATGGTCCAATAATCCTTGCCGCTTTTGGTCTTCTTTTCGCGGTTGTCGACCTGCTCGAAATCGAGCGGGATGCCGGCTTCGCGCGAGACGATGTGCGGCGACAACGAGCAGGCGCCGGGCGCATAATAAAGTTTCATGACAGAGTCTCCTTCCTCGACGGGCACTTAAGCCGCCCGTCATACGCGTGCAATGCAGCGCGGCTATAATACACGGCGAAAAAATGAGGCAATGGGGCCTGCGCACCTGGCAAGGGAACCGAATCGCTGTCATGAGCGTTGGCTTGCGATCTTGCCGCAACGGAGTTCGTCATGGCCGCCCGCCGTATCATCCGCATCTTCTCGCCGATGCCGCTCGGCGAGGTTACGGTCGTGCCGGCGGCCATGTCCGGTCGTGCGGAAGCTGAGACGGCGCGCGCCATGGCCGCCGCGGCGGCCGCCCATGAGATGCCGACCGCAACCGATGTGTTGCGCCGCATGCGCCGCGCCTTCGCCCCGACTCGCGGACTCGTGCGCAGCTTCGCTATCGAGCGAGGGCGAGGAATCGGCTAAGGCGGACTATAATGTTGACCGTCAGTGAAACTCGCGATCAACGTCACAGCCCGAGATAAGCGCTGCGCACCCGGTCATCGGCCAACAGCTCGTCGCCGGTGCCGGCGAGCGTGACGCGGCCGTTTTCAAGAACATAAGCGCGGCTGGCGAGTTTTAACGACAGCGCCACGTTCTGCTCCACCAGCAGACACGTGAGCCCGTCGCGATTGAGTTCGCGAATGGTGCCGAGCACCTGATGCGCGACGGCAGGCGCCAAACCGAGCGACGGCTCGTCGAACATGATCAGCTCCGGCGCGCCCATCAGGCAGCGGCCGATCGCCAGCATCTGCTGCTCGCCGCCCGAGAGCGTGCCGGCGGCCTGGCGGCTCCTTTCGGCGAGCACTGGAAACAGCGCCAGCACGCGCTGGCGATTGTCGTCGCGCCGCGCCCGCGCCCGCGGCAACAGCGCGCCCATGTCCAGATTTTCGGCGACCGAGAGCGTGGGAAAAATCTGGCGGCCTTCGGCGACCTGGCCGATGCCGAGGTTGCAGACGCGGTGGCTCGGCCAGCCGGCAATATCGGCGGCGCCGAACAGGATACGCCCGCGCGCCGGCTTGAGCATGCCGGAAATGGCGCGGATCAGCGACGTCTTGCCGGCGCCGTTGGCGCCGACGATGGCGACGATGGCGCCCTCACCGACCTCGAGCGAAACACCATCGAGCGCCTGGGCGTCGCCGTAGAACACGTCGAGGTTTTCGACGCGCAGCATCATACCGCCTCGGCGCCCAGATAGGACTGCACCACCGCCGGATCGCGCACCACGGCGTCAGGCGCGCCCTCGGCAATGGGAGTGCCGTGGTCGAGCACCAGCACGCGCGCGGCGAGCGCCATGACGGCGCGCATGACGTGCTCGATCATCAGGATCGTGAGGCCGCTGTCGCGGTTGAGCTCGCGCAACACGCCGACCAGGCGATCGACCTCGGTGGGCCGCAAGCCGGCGACGACTTCGTCGAGCAGCAAGAGCTTCGGCTCGGTGGCGAGCGCGCGCACCACTTCAAGCCGCTTGCGATCCGGCAAGGTCAAAGCCGAGGCCGGGTGATGCCGGCGGTCGAACAGATCGAAGCGCCGCAGCAGCGCCTGCGCGCGCTCGCGCGCTTGCCCGACGCCGTGCCGATGCAGCAGCGCGCCGACCACGACATTGTCCTCGACGCTGAGCGCCGGAAACGGCCGCACCAGCTGAAAGGTGCGGGCGATGCCGCGCCGGCACACCACGTCGGGCGGAAGATCGTGGATCGGCTGGCCGTCGAAGACGATGCTGCCCTGATCCGGCTTGAGCGCGCCGGCAATCATGTTGAACAGCGTGGTCTTGCCGGCGCCGTTCGGTCCGATCACCGCGAAAATCTCGCCCTCCTGCACCTCGAAGCTGACGCCGTCGACGGCGACAAGGCCGCGAAAGCGCTTGCTGATCCGCTGCAGCGACAGGAGCGCGGTCATGGCCATCTCTTGAACAGGCCGAGCCGGCGCGCCAACGGCGGCCATATGCCGTCAGGAAGCGCCACGATCACGACCAACAGACAGATGCCGTAAAACACCTGCTTGGCGCCCGGCATGTCGAGGCCGAACGCCGCCATGACGGAGCTCAGCGATTCGGCGAGGCCAGTCAGCACGAAGGCGCCGAGGATCGGCCCGAACAAAGTGCCGATGCCGCCGATCACCGGCCCGAGGATCATCTCGATCGACCGGCCGATGTTGAACACCTGCTCGGGAAACAGATTGTTGTAGAAGAACGCATAGAACACGCCGGCAAACGAAGTCAGCGCCGCCGAAATCATCACCGCGTACATCTTGCAGCGGAAGGTGGCG
>JASHXZ010000640.1 GCA_030043285.1 Xanthobacteraceae bacterium
AGATCCGTTCCGCCGACAATCCGCTGCGCTGTGATCAGCTCGGTGAGCCCCTCCCTGGAGAGGATGACCACGTCGGCCGGCACGCCGCGGGCGAGCTGAGCGGCAATTGTTTGCGGTCCCGTGCCCTGCGACGCGCCGGACCCGGTACTGACCGCGATGCCGCTGGCGCGCGTAAATTCCGGCAACAGTTGCTCGTACGCAGCGGAAAATCCGCCGGAGATCAGAACGTTCAAGTGCGCCGCATTCGTCATCTGTGTCATTTGGCCGGCCAGGCGTCTGACTTGTTCAATCGGATTTGCGAGCCTGCCACATCTCGCCGGCGCCTCGTGGCATTCCCTCCGGATGTCCGAGTTGGCTGCAAAACCCGACCGGCGCGTCCTAATAGCCGATCAGAATCTCGGCCACGGTCGGCTTGAGCGCGCGCAGCTCCGGATCGTCGGAACTGTATTCGGCCTTGTCCGGCGACTCGGCAGCGTCACCCTTGGCCTCGGCGTGCATATTGACGCCGGCTTTGCAGTTGCCTGGCAGCTTGGCGAGTACGCCGTCGTCCCAACTCGAAACGCTGGCGATGTTGTCCTTGTCGAAGCCTTTCAGCTTGAACGGCTTCTTATTGAGCTTCTCGAGCTGCTCGAGCGTGAGCCCGAGCCGCAATCCCTCGGGGCCGGTCCAGATCGACTTGCCGGCGATGTCGATCAAATAGGTGCCGGTACGGTTTGGATTAGACCACCAGACTTCCAACCGTCGCTTCGGATCCTTGGGAAACAACACGGTGACGCCGACCTCGGTGCCCTGCACGCTCTCATGCGTAAAGATCATGTTGCGCGAATCGAACGCCATGGCGAGCGCCAGCATGCCGGAATCCTTGGCGAACGGGCCGCTGCATTCGACGACGGTGCGCGCGGAACCGACGCGCGCCGGCTTCGCGGCGGCGGGCGCGGGTTTCGGAGTTGCAGCGGTGTGCTTCGCCGCTGGCCGGCCGTTCGGCGCCCCCTTGGCACCGCCGGCGGACGTGCCGTCCGGCTGCGCCACGGCCGGCGGCATAGGCTGCACCATTTGCGAGGGTGAGAGCTGGTCCTCCGGATTGAGGTTCGAATCCGGCTGCTGTGCCGAAGCCAAATCCGCGCTCAATACCATGGCCAGAACGGCGGCGAACGCCGCAACAGCTGCCGCCACACCCCGTCCTCGCTGCATCACCTGCTCCCCTCGCAATCCCCCGCAACGCCTATAGCACGGCTTTCTCGTTGCCGGCTTGGCTATTTTGTCCGACCCGGAACGCACCCGCGCTTGCCGATTAGAACCTCTATAAAACAGGCACTTTTTCTTTGCGCAGCAAATTCGGCTGCGCTAGGGATGGTTGCAGATCTTACTAATTCCGCCCCTTGCTCCGTCCACCGCAATGATCGTCTGTTCCTGCAACGTATTTTCCGATCACGACGTGCGCGCCACGCTCGCCGCGGGCGAAAGCGCGCCGCGCACCACCGGCCAAGTTTACCATTGCCTTGGCTGCAGTCCGCAGTGCGGCCGCTGCGCGCGCACCATTCGCCGCATCATGGACGAGGCCCTGCCCCCCGACGAAGCGGCGTGCTGCCGGAACGGTTAAGCCTCGCCGCGCATTTCATGCACAGGACGGCGCCGCCGCGGCCTGCTTTAATGCACTGCGGGCGGCAAACGGCTATATAATCGGTGCTTGCGCGCGCCATGCTCCGCTGCGGACGCGGCGTCAGCGAAGGAGATCACCATGAGAGGCGAGCCCGGCGTCATCGACTTTCTCAATAAAGGGCTGCGGCACGAGCTGACCGCCATCAATCAGTACTGGCTGCATTACCGGCTGCTCGACAATTGGGGTTATCGCGATCTCGCCAAGCAATGGCGCAAGGAATCGATCGAGGAAATGCAGCATGCCGACAAGCTCGTCGCGCGCATCATTTTCCTCGACGGCTTCCCCAACATGCAGGTGCTCGATCCGCTGCACATCGGCCAGAACGTCAAGGAAGTGCTCGACTGCGACCTCTCCTCGGAAATGTCGGCGCGCGCCCTTTACGAGGAGGCGGCAACGCATTGCCACGGCGTGCGGGACTACGTGTCGCGCGACCTGTTCGAACAGCTGATGCACGACGAAGAGGATCATATCGACTTTCTCGAGACCCAGCTCGAGCTGGTCGCCAAGCTCGGACTCGAACTGTACGCCCAGCACCACATCGGCAAGCTCGACGACGACGACCATTGAGCGGGTTGCGCCTGCGCCGCGCCCGCCATTGTTGTTTACAAAATCTTAAAGCCGTACGGCCGACCGAAACCCGGTCCGGTCGAGTGCGCCGCCAATTCTTAAGCCAAGTCTTTATCTGTTATCGTCCGCGAAGGCGGCCGATCCAGTCATCACAAAGCTTCAGAAGTTTGCTCGATGCCGCGCTTTACCGCGGTACCGGCGCTCTCACACGGATAGTTAGGGTTAAACGTTAAGGTTAAGTCGCGCTTAAGGATTAACTGCCATCTTCGCTCCTACTTCAGCAACGGCCTGCCGCTGCGCGCGGCCGTGTTCGAGGAAAGGGTGAAGTCATGGTCAGCGTCAAA
>JASHXZ010000641.1 GCA_030043285.1 Xanthobacteraceae bacterium
GATGCCCTTGCGCACGCTTTCCGGCGTGATGCCGTTTTCGACGTTGTATTTTTCCTGCTTCTCGCGCCGCCGCTCGGTTTCGGCCATGGCGCGCTCCATCGAGCCGGTGACGCCGTCGGCATAAAGCAGGACGCGGCCGTCGACGTTGCGGGCGGCGCGGCCGATGGTCTGCACCAGCGAGGTTTCGCTGCGCAAGAATCCTTCCTTGTCGGCGTCGAGGATCGCCACCAGCGCGCATTCGGGAATGTCGAGGCCCTCGCGCAGCAGATTGATGCCGACCAGCACGTCGAAAGCGCCCAGCCGCAGGTCGCGGATGATCTCGATGCGCTCGATGGTGTCGATATCCGAGTGCATGTAGCGCACGCGGATGCCTTGCTCGTGCAAATACTCGGTCAAATCCTCGGCCATGCGCTTGGTCAGCACCGTGACCAGCGCGCGGTAACCCCGCTGCGCCACGACGCGGACCTCGCCGACCAGATCGTCGACCTGGGTGCGCGCCGGCCGCACCTCGACCGGCGGATCGATCAGCCCGGTCGGGCGAATGACCTGCTCGGTGAACACGCCGCCGGATTCGTTGAGCTCCCACGGCCCCGGCGTCGCCGACACGCACGTCGTCTGGGGCCGCATCGCGTCCCATTCCTCGAAACGCAGCGGCCGATTGTCCATGCAGGACGGCAGGCGGAAGCCGTACTCGGCGAGCGTCGCCTTGCGGCGAAAGTCGCCGCGAAACATGCCGCCGAGCTGCGGGACGGTGACGTGGCTTTCGTCGACGAACACCAGCGCGTTGTCGGGCACGTATTCGAACAAGGTCGGCGGCGGTTCGCCGGGCCGCCGCCCGGTCAGATAGCGCGAGTAGTTCTCGATGCCGGCGCAGGAGCCGGTCGCCTCCATCATTTCCAGATCGTAGAGCGTGCGCTGTTCGAGCCGCTGCGCCTCGAGCAGCCGCCCGGCGGCATTGAGCTGTTCGAGTCGACCGCGCAATTCGAACTTGATGCCGGCGATGGCCTGCAGCAGCGTCGGCCGCGGTGTCACGTAGTGCGAGTTGGCGTAGATTTTGACGAATTCCAGCTCGTCGGTTTTTTGGCCGGTGAGCGGATCGAACTCGTGGATCGCCTCGACCTCGTCGCCGAACAGCGACACCCGCCAGGCGCGATCCTCATAGTGCGCCGGAAAGATCTCGATCACGTCGCCGCGGACGCGGAACGAGCCGCGATAGAAATCGCCGGCCGAGCGCTTGTATTGCAGTGCCACCAGGTCGGCCAGCAGCTGGCGTTGATTGAGCCGCTCGCCGCGCTTGATGGTGAACGTCATCGCCGAGTAGGTCTCGACCGAGCCGATACCGTAGATGCAGGACACCGAAGCGACGATGATGACATCGTCGCGCTCCAACAGCGCGCGCGTCGCGGCGTGGCGCATGCGGTCGATCTGCTCGTTGATCGACGAATCCTTCTCGATGTAGGTGTCGGTGCGCGGGATGTAGGCTTCGGGCTGGTAGTAATCGTAATAGCTGACGAAATATTCGACCGCGTTGTCAGGAAAAAAGTTCCTGAACTCGCCGTAGAGCTGCGCCGCCAAGGTCTTGTTGGGCGCCAGGATGAGGGCAGGGCGCTGGGTCTGCTCGATCACCTTCGCCATCGTGAAGGTCTTGCCCGAGCCGGTGACGCCGAGCAGCACCTGGTTGCGGTCGTTGCGCCGCACGCCTTCGACCAGCTCGGCGATAGCCTGCGGCTGATCGCCTTTGGGCTCGAAATCCGACTTGATGACGAAATGGTGGCCGCCCTCGCTCTTGTCGGGCCGTGGCGGCCGGTGCGGCGTCCAGACGCTCTCGCGGAATTCCGGCCGACCTTCGCGCAGCAAAGCCTCGAGCGAGTGCTGGCTGGCGAGGCCGCCGATCGTCATCGGTTGCGGCGCCGGCCGGTACCGTTTCTCGCGGCGCGGCTCGGAAATATCGGAGATCTCGTCGATGCCGGTGCTTTCGCCGATCACCGGCTTGGAGGGATCGCCGCCCTCGTAGCCCAAAGCCTTGGCGAGCTCGGCATCGACGTCCACCGGGCTCTTGCCGACATAGCCCTGCTGCGGACGTTCGTTAAATCCTTGCTGGGTCGATTTGCGCGCCCGATGCGCATTGGCAAAGTCGGCGCGGCGGTCCCACGAATTGTCCGGCGGCGGCTGCAACCCGGTCTGCGAGCCAAGCCCCGCCGTGCCCTGTCCGATCGCCGGATTGAGCAGGTCGGCGAGCTTGTCGTCGAGCGCCGGCACCTCCGGCCGCGCCGCCTTGGCGCGCGTCGGCTTGGCCGGATCTTTCGGCTTTTTCGGAGCTTTGGGCGGCTTGGCCATGGCCCGAATATGGGCCGAGTCCCGAAGCCGTGGAAGTGCGTCGCCGGAACCGGCCGCGCTGTTTCGGCGCCTACTCGAACTTGATCCCGGCGCGCCGGATCACCTCGCCCCATTTCTTCGAATCCGACGCGATTACCGCGGCGAATTCGTCGGGCGTGCCGCCGGCCGGCTCATTGCCGACCCCGGCATTCCATTTTGCGAACGCCGGCGATTGGACGGCACGATTCGCTGCCGCATTGAGCTTGTCGATGATCGGCTCCGGCACCCCGGCGGGCGCGATGACGCCGACCCAGCCCGGCGCCGAATAGCCTGGGACGCCGGCCTCGGCGATTGTCGGCAGATCGGGAAAAGCCGGGGACCTGTGGTCGCCGCTGACCGCCAGCGCCCGCACTTGCCCGGATTGGGCAAACGGCGCGATCGAATTGAGCGCCTCGAACATCACCTGCACGCGTCCTGCCATGAGATCGTTGATCGCCGGCGCGCCACCCTTGTACGGCACGTGAACGATGTTCGTTCCAGTCATGAATTTGAACAGTTCGCCTGCGACATGGCCGGGCGATCCATTGCTCGAAGACGCATTCAAAAGCTTGCCCGGATTTTTCTTGGCGTAGTCGATAAGCTCGCGGACGGACATGAACGGCGTCTTTGGCGATACCGCGAGCAGCAATTGGCTGTATTCCACCACCATGATCGGCTGAAAATCGCGCGCGATGTTGTAAGGAAGGTGCGCGACCAGATGCGGCGCCATTGTCATAGCCCCGATCGGCGCCATGCACAGTGTGTAGCCGTCCGATGCCGACTTGGCGACGATGTCGAGACCGACCGTGAGGGCGCCGCCCGGCCGGTCGTCGACGATAACTTGCTGGCCGATCTCGGTGCCAAACGCCGCGGCAAAGACGCGCGCCACCGTGTCGCTGGCGCTGCCCGCCGCCTGTGGCACGACCAGCCGGATCGGATGATCGGGATATTCCGCGCGAGCGCCGCTCGCGATGAAGCAGGCAAGCAGGAGCAGGATCAACGAGAGACGGCGCATCGGTCAGCCTGATGTTGGAGGGCCGATCATAGCGTGGACGATCGTCCGCCTCCATCGGGTGAAGGCTGCGATGAGCGGCCATCGCATTCGCACGATCCTTGGTGGGGTGTTCAACCGCATCAATGCGGAGCGGCGTTTAACGCCATATAGAGGGTCGCGGGCCTGTTTCGAAACATCGCCCCGCCGCTTATGCGCGCTCCGGCCGCAGCTCTGCAATTTGTTCGTCAATCTCTTTCAGGGTGGCTCGGAGGCGGTCTGCCGCTGGACCACCTCCGCTTCTGCGTGTCACGAGAAAATCAAGTTGCTCCTGAACGTTATTACGCGCATCCGTTAGTTCTTTCAGGTCTTGCTGATCTTCGCTCATCGCGCCGGGCGGCTGCGCTTCGGTCACGGTGGGCGGGTATGGCGTCCCGTCTCCCGCATCCAGTGATCCGGGTCTTTGTTCCAGTCGAATTTCGCCTTGCTGCCTTAAGAATACGGCGATGATCGCGAGCACCACGAGTCCGATCGGCCAATATGGAATATCCATCACACCGCACCGCACCGACGACCTGGGTGGCGAGCTGGTTCGGACGCAAAATAAGCGCGCCACCGGCTGACGCACAATATACCGCGCCGGGCCGAAATAGGGAGTGAATCAGTGAAGCCGGTGCTCCGCCTATCCAGATGCTGGTTAACTTCAGGATGTCCGCACTGGGTCGAGCGCAGCGAAACCCAGCGTGGGGCATCTTGGCAAGCCATAGGTTTCGCTGCGCTCACCCCTGCAGCTTCACCGCGGCAGCAGCGCCCAATAATCGAGATCGAGGATCACTGCCGGATCATCATTGTCGCCGGACTTTTGCGGGAAATCGGCGCACGGCTTGTCCTTGGTGGCGATGGTGCGCAGACGGAGCGCGCCGACGTCGCTACGGCCCGGCAACTCGGCCTTGGCCAGCACTTCCGACCAGGCGAACACCGTGCCGCCGGCGAACAGCGGCGCGACGTGTCGGCCGCCGTTGATCGCGGCAACATGGAAGGCGTTGGCGAGGCCGTTGAACGACAGCGCGCGGGCGAGCGAGATGACGTGGCCGCCGTAGATCAACCGGTTGCCGAAGCGGCCGCGCTTGGCGCTGTAGAGATCGAAATGAATGCGCGCGGTGTTCTGATAAAGCCGCGTCGCCGTCATGTGCTCGGCTTCTTCCACCGTGATGCCGTCGACGTGATCGATTTTCTCGCCGACGTCGTAGTCGCCGAAACGATACGGACTGCCGGCCAGCGCGAAATCGTAGTCGGCGATATCGAGCGGCGGTAAGGCTTCGCCCAGCACTTTCGGATCGACCGCCGTTGGCAGCCGCGGCACGTGATCGCCGGGCGCCGGCGCGGCTTCGTCGCCTTTGCGGACCATGACCCAGCGCACGTATTCGAGCACCGGCGTGCCGTCCTGCTTCATGCCGGTGGTGCGCACGTAGGCGATGCCGGTCTTGCGGCTGGAATTTTCCTTCAGCCCGATCACCTCGGAGAGCGCGGAGAGCGTGTCGCCCGGATAGACCGGCTGGCGGAAATAGCAGCCCGCGTACCCGAGATTGGCGACAGCATTGAGCGAGATGTCCGGCACGGTTTTGCCGAAGATGATGTGGAACACCAGAAAGTCGTCGATCGGCGCGCGCGGGTAGCCGATCGCCT
>JASHXZ010000132.1 GCA_030043285.1 Xanthobacteraceae bacterium
CGAGAGGAGATTGAGCCATGTTGAGCGCTTATGTGTTCGACGCCTACGGAACACTGTTCGATGTCCATGCCGCGATCACACGCCATCGGGCAGCAGCGGGTCCGGACGCCGATCGTTTTTCAGAGATCTGGCGGACGAAACAACTCGAATATACCTGGACGTTGACGCTTGCCGGCCATTATGTCGACTTTTCGAAATTGACCGAACGCGCCCTTGATTTCGCCTTTGCACGTATTCCCTCGGTCGATCGCGGGCTACGGATAAAGTTGCTCGAAGCTTATCTCACACTCGACACTTTTCCCGATGTCCACAAGGCTCTGACCGGCCTCAAGGCGCGCGGCGCACGCTTGGCCATTCTGTCCAATGGCACGCCGCGCATGTTAACAGCGGCGGTGGACGCAGCGGTCATTGGCGGGCTTTTCGATGGCGTTTTTTCGGTGGATGCGGTTCGCAGCTACAAGCCCAGTCAGAAAGTCTACGCGCTGGTCACCGATTCGCTTCGGATCAAGCCCTCAGACGCCGGATTTGTATCATCGAATCGCTGGGATGTGATGGGCGCGGTGTCGTTTGGCTTCAAAGCCTTCTGGGTAAATCGGTCGCGCGTGCCAAATGAATACCCCGATCAAGCGCCAGAACAGGAAATTCCAAGCCTTACGGCGCTTTTGGACGCGGCTGGCTAACGGGCGCGGTATCCAAGCCCGTCAGGCCGCGTGGCCATGCGAATCAGGTTCCTCGGGATTCTTAAGGGCAGTTACGATCTGCTGCTTGGTTAGCCGGGTGCCGTCGTCACCCTCAATCAACAAAGCAACGCGACCGCTGTCGTTGATATGCCGGGCCCAGCTCATTGCCTCATCGAGGGCGCTGAACTCCTTGTAGAGGTGGCGATCCTTCTCCAGCGGGGAGATGGACTGTGAGCCACGCGGGCCGGAATAGACACGGTAGGTCATCGTCGGGCCTCCTCTCTTTGAAAGCACATCCTCAACACCTAACCATCTGTTGAAAATGCGCCAGCTATGTGTTGCCGCAGGGCGGCGCGGCGCGATGACGCGGGCCAACTATTTCGGCGCTGCAAAAAGCTGATTGCTGTAGCGCAGCGACGCGGGCCGCTAAATGACGATGTAAGCGCGGGTCCAGCACGGCGTGGCAGGTATTGCAGGCAGTGTTGAGATGATCGAACCAGGCACCGCCCTTTCAGTCGATGGTCTTCTGCAGTCCAGCGAGCCGCACCCCCGCAGCTTTCTCGACCGTATCGCCGCAAATTGCCGATGGCACGTTCACGGCGAACGCAAAAAGCCTGCGAAGATCGGTTTCGCTGGGCTCTCCTTTAAAAGACAGCCGACCGTACCAGCGGCATTAGTTCGCCGCCGGCAGGGGCCGCGCACATTGCTTGGGATAGGCTTCGCGGCAAGCCTGATACAACACCGGACACGGCCTTGCCGCCGCGAGCCCAGCCTCGATGGTTTTGACACGCTGGCCGGCGGCGCGTGACTGCCCATCATAGGTGAGCACCGCATCGGCGCGCTCAATAGCCCTGTCGGCCATTAGAAAATGCTCGGCTCCGTCGAAATAAGTCGTAGCGACCTTGATCGCAGCCGTGAGCTTTCTCGTGTACTCGGCGTTGGCTTTGGGGTCGGGCTTGACGACGCGGGCATTGACCGCCGCATTGGTGTAGAGGACGTTGAGCTTGAAATAGATGCCGCCGCACTCTGCGAGGCCGAGCCAGTATGGCCGGTCGTTGAATGGTCCAGATGCAGTGACAATGCTGTCGCGCTTGTCGACGGATGCGGCCGGCGTAGCTGGCTCGACCGGTCGGCGCTGATCGCGTTTGCGCCAACTTTGCGCCTGCACACTCGACGCCGCCACAACGAGCGCCAGCGTGACTGTGGCCGCCCAGACCATCACTCGCGACATAATGTAATTATAACCGGTGCCGGGTCCCGAACTCAAAATCGTTCGACCCACGGACGCAATTCGATTTCCCAGGCCCAAGCGCTCCGCTGCTGCTGCAACAGATTGAGATAGTTCTGCGCGATTGCGTCTGGGTCGAGCATGCTGTCGGGCCTCTCCGGCGACTCGGGGCGACTGATGCTCCGGATACCGCCGTCGATGACCACATGCGCGATGTGGATACCCTGCGGCGACAGCTCCCGGGCCAGACTTTGCGCGAGCCCGCGGAGCGCGAATTTGCCCATAGCGAAGGGTGCCGATTGCGCATAGCCCTTCACGCTTGCTGATGCGCCGGTAAACAGGATCGCGCCATGCTTTTGCGGCAGCATGCGCTTGACGGCTTCCTGGGCCACCAGGAAGCCGCCGAATGCGGAGACCATGATCGATTTCTCCACTTCGGCCGGAATGAGCTCGGTCACCGGGCCGCGCGTGCGATAGCTTGCGTTGTAAACAACAACGTCGGGCGCGCCGAAGGCAGCTTCGACATCGGCAAAGAGCTTGACGACCTCGGCGTGTTTGGTCGCATCGCAGGCAAAGGCCCTGCCGCCGATCTCCTTTGCCAGTGGCACAAGCTCAGCCGCCCGACGGGCGGCCAGCCCAACGGTCATGCCGGCGGTCTTGAATAGCCGCGCAACCGATGCCGAAAGACCGCCACCCACTCCGACGATCAACGCCGTCCGATACGCCACCTCGGCCATGCCGCCCTCCGCTCCGCGTGTTTCGATGTAAATAAAGCGGCCTAGTCGATCACGGCAATGGCGTTGATCTCGACGAGGCAGCGCGGATCAGTCGCCAGCCGCACAACTTGCACGGTCGTAGTCGTCGGCTTGGCATCGCCAAAATATTCGCCCCAGACGCGATTGAGCGCATCCTGATCGGAAAGATCGGTGACGAAGCGATCCGCGGTCACGATATCGGCAAAGCGTGCGCCGACCGCCTCCAGCCCGCGCTTGAGATTTTCAAGCGTGGCGCGCGCCTGGCCGGCCATATCACGCGGCATGAAATCAAATTCCTCCGGCCGATGCGGATGATGATGATAGACCGGCGCGGCGGTGACACCGGCGAGATATACGGTGGTGCCACCTTTGACCTTGATCGCTGGCGCATAGGGCATCCACATGTCCGGGGCGTCAGGCCAAT
>JASHXZ010000642.1 GCA_030043285.1 Xanthobacteraceae bacterium
CAAGATCGGATCGCCGCCGCCCTGCGGATCGAAGAACGTGGTGCCGAAATTCCTGTCGGTCAGCAGCATGGTGATGGCGCCGGCCAGCACCGGCAGCGACAACAGCAGCAGGAACACCGTCACCAGGATCGACCATACGAACAGCGGCATCTTGTGCATGGTCATGCCGGGCGCGCGCATGTTGAAGATCGTGGTGATGAAGTTGATGGCGCCGAGGATCGACGAGGCGCCGGCAAGGTGGATCGACAGGATGACGAAATCCATCGCCGGGCCGGGATGGCCCGACGTCGACAGCGGCGCATAGAGCGTCCAGCCGGTGCCGGCCCCGTAAGTGCCCGGCTCGCCGCCGGCGAACAGCGAGGCCATCAGCAGCGCAAACGACGCCGGCAGCAGCCAGAACGAGATGTTGTTGAGCCGCGGAAACGCCATGTCGGGCGCGCCGATCATGAGCGGGATCATCCAGTTGCCGAAACCGCCGATCATCGCCGGCATGATCATGAAGAAGATCATGATCAGGCCGTGCATGGTGACGGTCACGTCGTAGTAGTGCGTCTCGTGAAAGATCTGCAGGCCGGGATACATCAGCTCGCCGCGGATCAGGATCGAGGCGGCGCCGCCGATCAGCCCGGCAACCAGCGCGAACACCAGGTACATGGTCCCGATGTCCTTGTGGTTGGTCGAATAAAGGTAGCGGCGCCAGCCGTGCGGGATCGCGTGCCCGTTGTCGTCGCCATGAGTGGCGCCATGAGTGTCGCCATGAGTGGCGCCATGAGTAGCGTCATGAGTCGCATCGTGTGCCGCGTCATGTGCCGCATGAGGGGTCGTAGCCATCGCAGTTCCTTCGTTACCAGTCGCGCTTTATCAGCCTGCTAGCATCTTTGCCGCGTGTTCACCGCTGCGCCGGAGTAGCCGCCGCCAGCGCAGTCGGCGGCGCCTGGTCGTCGGCGGCGTATTTCTGTTTGGCGTCGGCGGCCCATTTGGTGAACTCGTCCTCGCTCACGACGTGAACCGCAATCGGCATGAAGGCATGATCGACGCCGCACAGTTCGGAACACTGGCCGTAATACATGCCTTCGCGGGTCGCCTTGAACCAGGTGTCGTTGATGCGGCCCGGAACGGCGTCGATGCGGATGCCGAAGGACGGCACCGCGAACGAATGGATGACGTCGGCCCCGGTCACCAGCACGTGCACGACCTTGTTGACCGGCACCACCAGCTCGTTGTCGACGGTGAGGAGCCGCGGCTGCCCCGGCTTGAGGTCCTTGTCGGCCACCACGGTGGAGTCGAATTCGAAATTGCCGTTGTCCGGATAGCTGTAGCTCCATAGCCACTGCTTGCCGGTGGCCTTGATGGTCAGATCGGGCTTCGGCACGTCGAGCTCGAGGAACAACAGCCGGAACGACGGCACCGCGATCACCACCAGGATCAGTACCGGGACGATGGTCCAGCACACCTCGAGGAACGTATTGTGCGTGGTGCGCGAGGGTACCGGATTGGCGCGCGCATTATAACGCACGATGATGACGCCGAGCAGCACCATGACGAACACCGCGATCGCGGTGGTGATCCAGAACAGGATGGTGTTGAAGCTGTAGATCTCATCGCCGACCGGCGTCACCGGCGTTTGCATGCCCATCTGCCAGGGCGTCGGCTGGCCGAAGGTTTCGGCCAGCGCCGCGCTTGCGCCCGTAACCAGGGCCGCCGCCGTCGCCGCAATGGCGGCCAAGGAGCAGAACAAGGGCGAGAACAAGCGTGAGAACAAGGGTGAGAACACCTTCATCGGTCTCTTTGGCTCCCTGTTGTGATCACAGCCGTAACCGTCAGCGCAGAGCGCGAGCGCGTTCGGCGCGGACGATGACAGCCAGCCTGCTCCCGGCCGTTCGATCCTCCGTGGCGCGGAGGACGCTGATGGGCCGATGGATTCTTCCCTCGCAGACTCGGCGGGATTTGGGGAATCCCGGCTCCTCAAACCACAAATCGCGACCTGCCGCAATGCACTCATCGCCGCTGCCGCGCGCCCTGTCGAATAGCCTCGCAACCGCATCGCTTGGGTCGGCAATCGCGCCCGCCAGTCCGACGGCGCGACCTTGGGCCGGCCACAATGCCATGGTGAGAGCTTGACACCGTTTGGTCGCGATGTAGGCAGGCGCCCCGTCAAGCCGGGCGCGCCGCCGATTCGGCGGCCGTGCGGCTCGCGGGGCGGCTGGGGCTGCTGGTTGAGGGACATGACATCATGGCGATAGGCGATCGCGCGCGGCGGACGCGGACTCCGCTTTGGCGCGCGGCATCCGGCCTTGCCGCAGCGGCCGCCCTGTTCGGCGTCCTGGTCGGCGGCTGCGGCAGCGCGGCCGCCCAGGGCGTGGTGCGCTCGGTCTATGGCGACTGGCAGATCCGCTGTGAAACGCCGCCCGGCGCGCAGAGCGAGCAGTGCGCGCTGATGCAGAGCGTGACCGCGGAGGACCGGCCCAATGTCGGACTGACGGTGATCGTGCTCAAGACCGCCGATCAGAAGTCTTGCGTCATGCGCGTGGTCGCGCCGCTCGGCGTGATGCT
>JASHXZ010000643.1 GCA_030043285.1 Xanthobacteraceae bacterium
AGGCTCGCTTCGCTCGTACCTCAGGGTGACGGAATAGACTCAATGCCGGTAATGGTCCGGCTTGAACGGGCCGTTCTGCGGCACGCCGATGTAGGTGGCCTGCTTCTCGGAAAGCTTCGTCAGCTTGACGCCGACCTTGTCGAGATGCAGGCGGGCGATTGGCTTGGGAGGTCGCGAACCAGATCTTTCCCAGAACGAATCACTCAGCGAAAACCCTGTTTGCCAAAAATGCAAAAAAGTGGATTCCAGCAAGCACTTAAGCGCCAATTGAATCGACATGATAAAGCTGCCATATTGTCTCGGATGGCGAAGAAGGCAGCGCGTCAAGTCTTGCGTTATATTCCCAGCGTTGAGAAAGCGCTGGAAGTCATTTTGTGGCTTGCTGAAAAGCAGCCCGGCATCGACGTATATCATGTCGTGAAATCGACGTTTTACGCCGACAAGTTTCACATAAACAAATACGGCCGCCCCGTCATCGGAGATGACTATCGCGCCGCCTGGTGGGGCCCGCTGCCTCGCGTGGTGTATGGGCTGCTGCGTTTTCGTCCAATGGAGATTCTTGCGCTGGGCGGCAACGGCAAGCTTCCCTTCCGCGTCGAAGAAGGCACATTCGGCGTTTATGGCGACCGCGGACCAAACACTAAGCGACTTTCTCCAAGCGATGTAGAGGCTCTACAGCATGGCTGGAGCCAAGTTCACGACAAGACGTTCGATGAGTTGTTTCAAAAAACTCACAATGATCCTGCCTATCAAAATGCGATTGACGGCAACATGGATTATCGAGACTTCATTTCCGGTGGGTCAAATATCAAAAAGAAAATCGAGTATCTGGAAGAGGCCGCGCGAACTGCCGCCTTGTAAGAACGATGGTCGCGCCGCGCGAAGTAGTGCGGATTTTCGATTCGCTTTACGCGACCGAATAAAGCTAGGCGCCATATCTGTATTTGCGGTCAATTGCAGCTGTTTTTACGCATCAACTCGGAGCCTCTTTATCCTCCCGCACACAGGATTTTGCGCGCGAATAATTCATCTTTCCTGACGCACGACAGTTACGTCGAGCTGACTCAATTGGTGCGGCATATCACTGACGATATCGCACGCGCGGAACACCTTGGCACCATGAGTATGAATGAGGCGAGAAAGCTGGTGGCGGCCGCAGAACAGGCTGTAACTCTCAGCGAAGAGCATAAGCAGATCATCCGCGAGCGATTGCTTGGCGAGGGCTAAAGCATGAGGTCAAGTTGATTCAGTCCATCGTCATTGCGAGGAGCGGAGCGACGAAGCAATCCAGAACGGCGGCGCCGCACTGGATTGCTTCGCTTCGCTCGCAATGACGAGCGAGTGGATCGACCAGGATCATCATGCTCTAAAGACGCAAGAACAGAGGAAGCTGTCCCGCCTCACCGAGCATCAATACCGATAATGATCCGGCTTGAAGGGGCCGTTTTGCGGCACGCCGATGTAGGTTGATTGCTTGTCGGAGAGTTTTGTCAGCTTGACGCCGATCTTGTCGAGGTGGAGCCGCGCGACTTTTTCGTCGAGCGCTTTCGGCAGCACGTAGACTTTCTTCTCGTATTTGTCAGGTTTGGTCCACAGCTCGATCTGCGCCAGCGTCTGGTTGGTGAACGACGACGACATGACGAAGCTCGGATGGCCCATGGCGTTGCCGAGATTCACCAGGCGGCCTTCCGACAACAAAATGATGCGCTTGCCGTCCGGGAATTCGATCTCGTCGACCTGCGGCTTGACGTTGTGCCATTTGAGGTTCTTCAGTGCCGCGACCTGAATCTCGCTGTCGAAGTGGCCGATATTGGCGACCACGGCGCGGTGCTTCATGTGCCGCATGTGGTCGATGGTGATGACGTCGACGTTGCCGGTGGCGGTAACGAAGATGTCGGCGCGCGGTGCGGCGTCCTCCATGGTGGTCACCTCGTAGCCTTCCATCGAGGCCTGCAGGGCGCAGATCGGATCGACCTCCGACACCATGACGCGGCAGCCGGCCTGGCGCAGCGATGCCGCCGAGCCTTTGCCGACGTCGCCGAAGCCCGCCACCATCGCCACCTTGCCGGCCATCATCACGTCGGTGCCGCGGCGGATGCCGTCGACCAGCGACTCGCGGCAGCCATAGAGGTTGTCGAACTTCGACTTGGTGACGCTGTCGTTGACGTTGATGGCGGGGAACAACAGCCGGCCTTCCTTGTGCATCTGATAAAGCCGGTGCACGCCGGTCGTGGTCTCTTCGGTGACGCCGCGGATGTTCTTTGCCGTCTTGGTGTACCAGCCCGGCTTGTCCTTGAGCCGCTTCTTGATGGCGGCGAACAGCACTTCCTCTTCCTCGTTGTTCGGATGATTGAGCACGGCCGGATCGGTTTCGGCGCGGCTGCCGAGATGCATGAGCAGCGTGGCGTCGCCGCCGTCGTCAAGGATCATGTTGGGCGCGCCGCCGTCGGACCATTCGAAGATGCGGTGGGTGTATTCCCAGTAGTCAGGCAGCGACTCGCCTTTGACGGCGAATACGGGCGTGCCGGCGGCGGCGACCGCGGCGGCGGCATGGTCCTGCGTCGAATAGATGTTGCAGGAGGCCCAGCGCACGTCGGCGCCGAGCGCCGTAAGCGTCTCGATCAGCACGGCGGTCTGGATGGTCATGTGCAGCGAGCCGGCGATGCGGGCGCCGCGCAGCGGCTGCTCCGGTCCGTACTCCTCGCGGGTCGCCATCAGGCTGGGCATCTCGGTCTCGGCCATGGCGATTTCCTTGCGGCCCCAATCGGCGAGGGCGAGGTCTTTCACCACGGAGTCCGCGGCGGGGGAGGGGGTTTTCGGCTTGGTCGAGGTGCTCATGGGGGTCCTTCGCGGGGTCAGAATGGGGCTTGCGATGAAAGCGCCCGGCAGGGCTATAGCAGGGCCGCGCCGCGGCGGCAATAAACACATAAAGATACCTTTATGTGCCTACCCTCCCCGCAATCGGGGGAGCGCTAGGGTGGGGTGAACCCGCCCGGCGCCGCCGCATTGTGCCCGTATGGACGCCAAAAACCTCGAACCCATCACCTCATTGCACCAGCTCAGCGCAGCCGAGGCCGTCGGCGCTGCTGCGCATCGAGGATGAGGCGGACAAGCACGCGGCGTATAGGGTGTTTGTCGCCGATCTGAAAAAGGCCGCGGCGGAGGTGAATTCGTAGCCCGGATTGAGCGCAGCGAAATCCGGGAACGGCATTAAAATTTGCTGATCGTCCCCGGATGTCGCTTCGCTCATCTGGGCTACGGGCTGACAGCCGACCGATCAGAGAAAGCCGTCGAGCCCGCCTGCTAATGAGGGCCGCCACGCCCTTTTTTGGAAGGCGGCATCCCGCTCAGAATGGCCTCGATCACTTGCGGGTACTCTTCTATGACCTTCAGGAGCAGTCGTGCGCTCGGGTCGGGATCATTGCGACCCTGCTCCCAATTTCGAATCGTATCGATATTGAGCAGGAATCGATCGGCGAACTCGGCCTGGGTAAGACCGAAGATTTCCCTGACGTGACGCGGGTCAACATTCGGCATTTTGACTTGACGGGCGTCGATACCCAGTCGAGTCAGCTGATCGATTGAATGATCGATATGGGGGCACGCGAGTTCAAGGGCGACTGTTTCTCCCGCGGCCAGTCTGTTGACCACTTCGTGCGCCTTTCGCAATGAAAGACCGCAAGACACCAGCAAGCGAGCGAGATCTATCGGACGACTGATCGGATCAATCCGTCGCAGATGAACCCTTGCGGCGGGGAAAGCGGTACGCGGGTGGGATGCTGTTTGGCCTCGCTCCTGTCGTTCGAGCGCCGCCTTGAATGATAATTTCTTCGGCATCGGCTTCTTCCAAGAGCTTCCGGCCGATTGCATTCAAACCGGCCCTGCCAAGCGCTCCAGGGTGCAAACCCTGCACGTGAGCGCCATCGATATGGAGAGCGCGCCCAACCATCGTCACTTCGCCCATCAGCTCGATCGCGCCGGCCGGAGTGACGATCCGAATGATCCAGATCGACCCCTCGGTCGCATCATCGAGCTCAATGAGGATTTCCGCGTTGGTCCACATATACGCGTTTCGCGTACTAATTTCAAGCGCGTCGCTTCGCTCATCCGGCTACGGATCAACACTCCTCGCCGAAGCGCGAGGCGATCAGCGCTGCCAACGCGTCCATCACTTCGGCGGCTTCGTTGCCGGTCGCTTCCACGCTGATCGAGGTGCCGGGTGCGGCGGCGAGCATCATCAGGCCCATGATCGAGGTGCCGCCGACGCTTTCGTTGCCGCGGGTGACGCGAACTTCGGCGTCGAATTTTTCCACCGTCTGCACGAACCGCGCCGAGGCGCGCGCGTGCAAACCCTTTTTGTTGCAGATGACGAAGACGCGGCTCACCGTTTCGGCGCGCGGCGAATTTTCATCGGCCTTGTGCGCGCCGCCGCTTGGAGCCGGGTCGTTCATTTTCCGGTCAGCACGCGGCTCGCGATGGTGACATATTTGCGCCCGGCGTCCTGGGCGGCGGCGACCGCTTCGCCGAGCGGGCAGTCGGCGCGCACCTTGGCGAGCTTGACCAGCATGGGCAGGTTGATCCCGGCCAAGACCTCGACTTTCGGCTGGCTCATCACCGAGATGGCGAGGTTGGACGGCGTGCCGCCGAACATGTCGGTGAGGATGGCGACGCCGTCGCCGGTGTCGACGCGCTTGACCGCGGCGATAATGTCCTTCCTTCGCGCTTCGACGTCATCTTCAGGATCGATGGTCACCGCTTCGATCTGGTCTTGCGGTCCGACCACGTGTTCCAGCGCGGCCCGGAACTCGATGGCAAGCCGGCCGTGGGTGACAAGCACGACACCGATCATGGAACTCCCCGCGGGCGCGTTCCGGTTGCACCGCACGAAAGACCCTCCATCATGGTTATCCGAAGTCTAAGCGCAAGAGGCAGCGGCGGGGTATGTTGCATTGCAGCAGACTAAAGTCGAATCAGAAATTTCGAAAACCGCCCCTGGGAACGCACTTGCCGCAACGCCCGCCGAGTCTAAAGCCGTTAAGGTTACCAATTTCCAACCGCCGACGCACTTCCGGGGTTCGTCGGATTTCGGTCCTAAGAGGTGAGGAGGGCGAGCACCGCCGGCAAGGCCGGTTCGCCTGCTGCGACGGCAAGCCGCGCCAGAGCGATGCCTTCAAGTTCGGTTCGTTGCTGGTCGGCCTGCGGCAGCCGTTCCGCGTCCGCCGCCAGGTCGACGACCAGCCCGACCACTGCGCTCGGCTCGCAGGGCAGCTTGCGGATGCCGAGGCCGCGGACCTCGATCAACCCGGCGAGCGCTGCGGCTGGGCGCACCAACAACCGGCCGTGCGCGGCTTCGATATGGACGCGGTCATCGCCGACCAAACGCGCAAAGGGTAGCGATCCGCGTGTCGCCGCCTGAATGAGTTCAAGCGCCAGCCGCGATTTGCCTGATCCCGAAGGTCCGCGGATCAGCACCGCACGTGCGCCGACCAGGACCGCCGAAGCGTGGATGGTGGCCGATGACATGTGCGACGATCCGTGCGGCTACAAAATTTCCCACCAAGAACGAATCGTCATTGCGAGCGAAGCGAAGCAATCCAGGGCCGGTGCACCGACTCTGGATTGCTTCGTCGCCCCTGCGGGGCTCCTCGCAATAACGGCGCTCTCAACGGAAAATGTAACCATCACGTCGCCGGCAGGCGTACGATGAAGCGCGCGCCGGCAATCTGCGGCGCCGCGCCGGCGCCGCCAGCCATCCGGTTCTCCACCCAGATGGCGCCGCCGTGCGCGTCCACGATCTGCTTCGAGATCGACAGTCCGAGGCCGGAATTCTGGCCGAAACCCTGGTGTGGTCGATCGGTATAGAAGCGTTCGAAAATTTTCTCCGCCGCGTCCGGCCG
>JASHXZ010000644.1 GCA_030043285.1 Xanthobacteraceae bacterium
GACTTGTTGCCGTGCTTCTCGCGGCACTTGTGACTTGTGGGCGGGCCAATTCGCGAATGATCCGTCGCATGCGCGAGTCTGGGTATAGGTGGTTTGATCCCAGAATCCTGCCCGCGGCCTATTGGGGGCAGAATTACCAATTTTCATTACAGGCCTCCTCGTCGGGGTTGGCGCCGCAATGGGTATTGAAATGTTGAGATAGGCCGCCTCAGTTGGCGGCCTCTCCTGTCAGGCACTGGCCTTTTTTCGAAGCCGCTGGTCCCTTTGGAATGCAGCGAGCGCCACCCTGCTCGCGCTTTCGCTCACGTCTCTCAATGGGCCGGCACAGCACATCCGTGTCAGCCGTAGCAGGCGAACGAACGGATGACCTTGCCGTCGGCGCCGAACTCGCAGGTCTCGGCTGCCTGCTGGCCGCGGTGGTTGCGGTAAAGGATGGTCAGGCAGTCATGGCCGGCGCGCACATCGATGAGCTCGAATTTGAGATCGGGCCGCGCCGCGAGGCCCTTGGCCCAATAGGCGCGCAGCGCCGGCAGGCCGGCGACGCGGCCATTGCCGACGATCTGCTGCGCAAAAGGCGACAGGAACACGATATCGGCCGCGTAATGTGAAAGCACGCGGTCGAGATCATGGCTGTTCCACGCCGCGATCCATTCGGCGGCAAAGGCGCGCGCTTCATCGCTGGTCATGCCCGGAGCTTCCTGGTGCGCCGTCCCGCCAAGCGTCGGATCAAAAAGACGAAGTCCTTTGACGGCGGTTTGACGGCCGATTGACGCGGCGCCGCCTATGGATCGCTTTCTCACAGGCATTTCGCAAGAGGAAAGACAATGATGAAGCGCATGATCCTGGTAGCCGGTCTGGCCGCTATGCTGGTTTCTCTCACCGGCGCGCTCTCGGCGCCGGCGCAGGCCCAGAGCCGCGCCTGGCAGATGCACGCCGGCGGCTATTGTCCGGCCGGCACCTGTTCCCTCAAGGGCGGTCGGCGGGCTCGCTATGTCGCCAATTGCAGCGCGTCGAACTGCGTGCGCTAACCGGACTGCACGGACCGGCACAGAGGCGCGGGAACGCTCGAGCCAGCAGCTCGGAGCGCGGATGAGCCGAAGGGCGTAATCCGTCGCTCGCCCTCCAAAATCGACGGATCGCGGCGGCGCTGATGCGCTTTCCGCGCAGTCCTCCTTTGCGGGAATGTGGTCCTACCTTGCGGGAACGGCTGCCGGGCTGAACGTTTGTTCATATCATTCGCATGTGGGCTCGGACTCCTCCGAAGGACCTCGGCCGTCGGCACAGGACCGGGGTTCTTCGCGCCGCCAGCCAACGAGCGCAGGAGGGTTGCTCAATCCAGGCTGTGCGCCGCGGCAGCCACAAGTGAAAGGCCGATTTATTGTCCTGTCACGGCCCGCAAATATTCGATCATCGCGTGCAATTTCTGTCGCGAATGCACCAAGGCGCGCACCCCGCACTAATTCAATTTTTACGGTTTTGCGGAAATCCTCGGGGCATGAACAACCGTCGTGCGCCACGCCTGCGCACCTTCAAATCGGGCACGATCTCGCTTGGCGACCGCAGCCTCGACTGCCTTATTCGCAACATGTCGGCAACCGGCGCGTGCCTCGAGCTCAAAGGCACCGCGACAATCCCGACATCCTTCAAGCTCACCATCAAGCCGGACAGCCTGTTCCGGGACTGCAAGGTCGTTTGGCAGGACGGCCACCGCGTCGGTGTCTTGTTTGAGCCCGGCCGCAGTGCGTGACGGCGTAAGTCTTGATTCAAATTTTTATCGTCCACATTCTTGAGTTGTAAAGATTCGCACGATAGGGTTTGCCTATTGACCGATAGGTCGCCTTCGCAAACGGTTGCCCCGGCCCCAGCCCCTTGGCGGCCGGGGCTTCTTCGTTTTGTGGCCGCCTTCGTCGCCATGATGGGCACCGCAGCCAACCGGTTAAGGGAGCAGCCCGATGGGGTTGTTTGATGCCTTCAAGGCGATAAAGCGCGTGATGAGTGGCGAGGTCATCCGGCAAATCGACACGCCCGTCAGCGGCGGCATGACCACCATGTCATTGCGACTGAAAAAGGAGAAAAACTCCGACGACCGTTATGTCGTTCTGGCCGGACTGAGCAGCGGGAACTATCAGTATTTCTACTTCGCCAGGGACGAGTTCGCCGCGTTCTCGCGGGCGGTCGATACGATCCGCGATGCTCTGATGAGCGGTCCGCTGGCGAGCTCGTAGAGGTCGCCTCTTCGATAGCCGCGATCGCTATAGCATTGCAATTTTGCCGCGGCGAGTTCCGTCCGCCTTAATTCTTTCCGGGCCTGTGGCCGATTCCCCACAGCCAACGGCGACAACTCGTGCTATTGGGCCTTTGAGGGTGTGAGGGGTTAAGACTGTTCGGGTAGCCCCATGCGTGTGGAAGACGAGTACCGCAGGTACGCGGCAGCCTCGCTCAAGCTCGCGAGCAAGCAGTCGGATAATGCCGATAAGAGTCATCTCTTGGTGATGGCCGAGGCATGGCTTGATCTGGCGGACCGCATTGCCCAGCGTGTCAGGCAGCGACCTTATAGTGTCGATCATCCGCTGGTCGAACGCGTGCTCGGCCGAGATCGCCTCAACGCCGAATAGGCCCCCTCAATTGGCGGCGCGATCGGTACGGGCTTCCGCGTACTATTCTCATTTCGAGCCTGTTGTCCCGGTTCGAATTTTGCGCTCTTCTTCGTTCATGGGCTCGATAGCCGCTCTCCTGGCTGCCCCCAAGGCGCGATTAGGGCGCGTCGGGCGGGTTGTGCGCGGTGAACCAATGGCATTGCGCGGAGAACGTCCATGACAAAGCTGTCGCGTCTTTCTCGCCGAAACGTTTTGCGCCTCACCGCAGGCGCCGCGGCGCTGCCCGCATTGCCGCCGATCGCGCGGGCTCAAAAAATACAAAGGACCTATCCGACGCGATCGGTGCTGTTGCTGGTCGGTTATGCGGCCGGCGGCCCGACCGACATTTGCGCGCGGCTCGTCGCGCAATGGCTGTCGCAGCGGCTCGGTCAGCAATTCGTCGTCGAGAACCGTTCCGGCGCCGGCAGCAACATCGCCACCGAGGCGGCGGTGCGTGCCGATCCGGACGGCTATACGCTGCTTCTGGTCACGCAATCGAACGCGGTCAACGCCACGCTCTACAGCCACCTCAATTTCGATTTCATGCGCGACATGGTGCCGATCGCCGGGCTGATGCAGGCGCCCTCGCTGCTCGAGGTCAATCCGTTGCTGCCGGTCAAGAGCGTTGCCGAGTTCATCGCCTACGCCAAAGCCAATCCCGGCAAGGTCGACCTCGGCACCGCCGGCAATGGCAGCCCGCCGCATATGTTCGCCGAATTGTTCATGGCGATGACCGGCGTCAAACTGACCGTGGTGGGCTATCGCGGCGGCGGGCCGGCGCTGGTCGACCTGCTCAGTGGCCAGATCCAGGTGATGTTCGAAGGCATCACCTCCTCGATCAGCTACGTGCGGGCCGGAAAACTGCGTCCGCTCGCGGTGACCTCGGCGAAGCGTTCGGCGGCGCTGCCGGACATTCCGGCCATTGCCGAGTTCGTGCCGGGCTACGATGCCACCGGCTGGTTCGGCCTCGGCGCGCCCAGGGGCACGCCGGCCCCGATCATCGAGATGCTGAGCAAAGAGATCGCCGCCGCGCTTGCCGATCCGGGAATGAAGGCGCGGTTTGCCGATCTCGGCGCCGAACCGCTGCCGATGGGGCCGGCCGAATTCGGCAAATTCGTCGCCGACGACACTGAAAAATGGGCCAAGGTGATCCGCTCGGCCCATATCAAGATGGAATGAGCCGGCGTGCTGGCGCGACGCGCGAAGCGACAATCATTGGTATACGTTCGCGAACGTCGAAGACGTTTGATTGTTTGGTTGCCCGGTTCGGCCGGTTGGTGCGAAATCCGACACAGGAACGAGTCTTTCCAATTCCGCGTTGCAGCAAACGTACTGTCTGAGTAAGCATGTGGAAATGGGAATCACGCCTGCTCAATTAGCGGCGCGCTACTGGGGTTATGCGGCCCAGTGCTTGATCGTGGCGCAACGACAAGACAACGCCGGCGACAAGCTCGCCCTGGTCAACATGGCGCAAGCCTGGGTCAATCTCGCCGAACAGACAGAGAAGAACGAGCCGGCGTTCGTGTCACACGAGACGCCGGCGCCAGAGCCAGAGCAGCCGAAGGACCTGTGCTAGCGCGCCTCCCGTCGGCCGCCGCACCAATGTCCGCATTTTGACTTAAGTCCCAGCCGCGCTGTTGTTATCTGGTTGCGGCTTTCCCTGAGCAGACATACCATCGAGCGGCGCTTCGATCTTTTGCCGACAAGCGGGCTCAAAAAGAAGCGAACGCGTTCGCCGTTTGATAACCGTGCGCAGAAATCTCCCCGACGGTTCGGCCGTTAGCTAAAATTGTGGCGCCGATGTTTGCCGTTCGCGCAAGCGTGCCGCCTAGCGTGCGCACGCGAAGGCGACCCATGCAACCAGGGCATAAAGGGGCTCAATCATGTTTCGTAATTTGACTGCCTTTCTGTCGGACCAGTCCGGAGCGACCGCCATCGAGTATGGCTTGATCGCAGCCGGCATCGCCGTGGCAATCATCGCCACCGTGCAGGCTCTTGGCACCAGCTTGAACACGACGTTCAGCAGCGTCTCGAGCTCGTTGAAATAAGCCGTCGGGTATTTGGCAAGTGGCCGAAGGCCGCCGGTCGCTTGGCGGCCTTTATCGGATCGCGGTCAGGCGGGCGTGGGCAATAAATCGCCCGCGCGCGCGTGATCGTGACTCCGCGCTACACGTTGCAAGGCGAGTAGCGCTGCGCGCAGGCGCGCGGCGTGCTATCGGATAGCGGATCACGCTACACCATCCGCGCTTGCCTCGTGTACGACATCGTCATCCGCAACGGTCTTGTGTTCGACGGCGACGGCAATCCCGGCTTCGCCGCGGATCTCGCCATCGCCGACGGCCGCATCGCCGCGATCAACCCCCTCCCGGTTAGGCAGGAGGCCGGCGCCAAAAGGATCATCGATGCCGAGGGCCTCGCGGTGGCGCCCGGCTTCATCGACATCAAGACCCATTCCGACTTCACGCTGCCGATCAATCCCACGGCCGAGAGCAAGGTGCGCCAGGGCGTCACCACCGAGATCATCGGCCATTGCGGCTTTTCGGTCGCGCCGGTGCTGCCCGGCAAGGTCGATCTGCTCAAGGACTATTTGAGCCCGAGCGCGCCGTGGCTGCCGTTTCGCGAGACCGGCTTCCCCGATTATCTGAACGGCTTTCCGCCGACCGCGGTGAACGCCGGCATGCTGGTCGGCCACAACACGCTGCGCCTGATGGTCATGGGCATGGCGGACCGCCCGCCGAGCGAAGCCGAGCTGCACCAGATGATCGCGCTCCTGGAGGAGGCGCTGGACGCCGGCGCGCTCGGGCTGTCGTCGGGCCTGTTCACGCCGCCGGGCTCGTACGCGGCGCCTGCCGAGATGATCGCGCTCGGCCACGTGCTGGCGCGGCATAATGCCGGCTATTTCACCCACCTGCGCGATGAATCCAGCAAAGTGCTCGAGGCGCTCGCCGAGGCGATCGACGTCGCCGAGCAATGCCGGGTGCACGTCGAGATCGTGCATTTCAAATGTTCCGGCACCGACAATTGGGGCAAAGCCAAAACCGCGCTCAATATGATTGCCGAGGCCAAGGCGCGCGGACTCGACGTCGATTGCGATTCCTACCCGTATGATGCCGGCTCCAATCCGCTGAAGAATTTGCTGCCGCCCTGGGTGCAGGCCGGCGGCGTCGAGGCCATGCTGGCGCGACTTGTCGATCCGGCAACGCGCGGCAGGATTCGCGACGACATCGCGCAACACGGCCTCAACAATTGGGGCAAGATCCCGTCATGGGGCGCGGTGACGATCTCGATCTCGCCGCATCTGCCGCACTGCGCCGGCAAGACGATTGCGGCGCTGGCGAGCGAGCGCGGCTGCGACCCGATCGACGCGTTGTGCGATTATCTGATCGCCGATCGCGGCGCGACGCGCGTGCTGGTGGCCGCGATTTCGGAAGACGACATTCGCGCCATCGTGGGATCGCGGCAGGCGCTGGTCGGCTCCGACGGCAATTGCGTCGCGCCTTACGGCACGGTCGGCCAGGGCCTGCCGCATCCGCGGTTTTACGGCACGTTTCCGCGCGTGCTGACCCGCTACGCACGCGAGCAAAGCCTGCTGCCGCTCGAGCATGCTATCCGCAAAATGACCGGCGCCACTGCGCGCGCGCTAAAGCTCAAGGACCGCGGACTTTTGCGCCAAGGCTTTTGCGCCGACGTCGTGATCTTCGACCCAGCTGACTTCGCCGACCGCGCGACGTATGCGCAGCCGCACCAATTCCCGAGCGGGGCGCGCACCACCGTCATCGTCAACGGCACGATCGTGGTCGAGAACGCTGCGCACACCGGCGCGCTGCCCGGCAAAGTGCTGCGCCGCGATGCAGCCGGGGTGGTTGGGTGACCGGCAACGGTTTATTTGTTCACCTCATCCTGAGGTGCGAGCGGAGCGAGCCTCGAAGGATGTAGGCCGAGGCATTCGGGCCCGCATCCTTCGAGGCTCGGCGCGGAGCTTGTCATCGGGCCGGCCGAAGGCCGGACCCGTTGGCGCCGAGCGCCTCAGGATGAGGATGCAGACTTGATTAAACCTCGATGACGATCTTCGGCGCCGGACGGCCGGCACCGG
>JASHXZ010000645.1 GCA_030043285.1 Xanthobacteraceae bacterium
CTCGCCCGAGGATCTGGACAAGCTGTTCGACGACGCCGAACGCGGCGCCAACGCCACGCTTACCGTCGATCTCGAGAAGCAGGAAATCCGCGGCCCCGACGGCGGCGTGGTCAAGTTCGACATCGACCCGCACCGCAAGAAGTGCCTGCTCGAAGGCCTCGACGATATCGGCCTGACCATGGTGATGGACGACAAGATCGAAAACTTCGAGCAGAAAACCAAGGCGGCGCGGCCCTGGGCTTAACGGCGTGGCCCGTTACGCCGTCCCCGTTAGGCCGACTCGGTGAAAACCACCTCATAGAGGTACGGTTCGATCTCCTGCGCCAGCTCGCCGAACTGCGGCCATTTCTTGCGGAATTCGGGAGAGCGATGCGCCGCGGCAAGCTTCTCGGGGTTGGTCCATTGCACATAGTTGACAACGTGGCTGCCGTCCTTGCTGCGATGCAGGTTCACCGAGATGAAGCCGGGTTGGCTCGACATGAAGCGAGCGCGCTCCTTCATCAGGTTCAAGACTTCGTCTTGATTATCGGGAGGCAGCTTGACTGTCGTAATCTGGGTGCAGATGCCGTCGCTGTTGCGGATTTCAGGCATGACCGCCTCCTCGTTGCCGGTGGGGACCCGGGTTAACGCATGGCCGGGCCACGAGTTTCGCGCGACGCTGTCGGCGCGAACTTGCTAACACTCCGCGCCGCCGGATATTGACTCAGTGCATGACGCACGCGATCGCCATTTCGCATCTGTCGAAGACCTACGCGTCCGGGTTCCAGGCGCTCAAGGACGTGAGCCTCGACATCCGCCACGGCGAGATTTTCGCCCTGCTTGGGCCGAACGGTGCCGGCAAGACGACGCTGATCAATGTGGTCTGCGGTATCGTTATTCCGTCGGCTGGAACCGTCACGGTCGGCGGCCACGATATCGTCAAGGATTATCGCGCCGCGCGCAGCCTGATCGGGCTCGTGCCGCAGGAGCTGACCACCGACGCGTTCGAGACGCCGCCCGCCACCATGCGGCTGTCGCGCGGCCTGTTCGGCAAGCCGGCCAACCCCGCAATCATCGAGAAAGTCCTCAAGGAGCTGTCGCTGTGGGACAAGCGCGAGTCCCGGATCATGATGCTGTCGGGCGGCATGAAACGCCGCGTGCTGATTGCCAAGGCGTTGGCGCATGAGCCGCAGATTCTGTTTCTCGACGAGCCGAGCGCCGGCGTCGACGTCGAGCTGCGCAAGGACATGTGGCAGTTGGTGCGTGAGCTGCGCGCGTCCGGCGTGACGATCATCCTCACCACCCATTACATCGAAGAAGCCGAGGAGATGGCCGACCGGGTCGGCGTCATCAACAAGGGCGAGCTGATCGTCGTGGAGGAAAAAGCCGAGCTGATGCGAAAGCTCGGCCGCAAGCAACTGATCGTGGAGCTGCGCGAGCGGCTCAATGTTTTACCCGAGGCGCTCGCCGGCCACGGGCTGACGCTTTCGACAGACGGCATGCAGCTCGTCTACACCTACGACACCAAGGCCGAGACCACCGGCATCACGACCTTGCTTGACGCGGTGCGCAACGCCGGAGTCCGGTTCAAGGATCTGCAGACCAGGCAGAGCTCGCTGGAAGATATTTTCGTCGGTTTGGTGAGGCAAGGCTGATGCGGCTGGCGATGAATCTCTACGGCATGCGCGCCATCTACATGTACGAAATGGCGCGGACCGGGCGCACGCTGTTGCAGAGCATCGTGTCGCCGGTGATCTCGACGTCGCTCTACTTCGTGGTGTTCGGCGCCGCCATCGGCTCGCGGATTTCGCACATCGAGGGCGTGCCCTACGGCGCTTTCATCGTGCCCGGCCTGATCATGCTGATGCTGCTGACACAGAGCGTGATGAACGCCTCGTTCGGCATCTACTTTCCGCGCTTCGTCGGCACCATCTACGAAATTCTCTCGGCGCCGGTGTCGCCGTTCGAGATCGTGGTCGGCTATGTGGGCGCCGCCGCCACCAAGTCGATCGCGCTCGGCCTCATCATTCTGGCGACCTCCGAGCTGTTCGTGCCGGTGCGCATCGCGCATCCGGCCTGGATGCTGACGTTCCTGGTGCTGACGGCTTTGAGCTTCAGCCTGCTCGGCTTCATTCTCGGGCTGTGGGCGGACGGCTTTGAGAAGCTGCAGATCGTGCCGCTGTTGATCATTACGCCGCTCACCTTTCTGGGCGGCACGTTCTACTCGACCAGCGTGCTGCCGCAGCCGTGGCGGACCGTGACGCTGTTCAATCCGCTGGTTTATCTGATCAGCGGCTTTCGCTGGAGCTTTTTCAACATCGCCGACGTCCATGTCGGTGTCAGCGTGGCAATGACGCTGCTGTTTCTGGCGATCTGCCTCGCCATCGTCTGGTGGTTCTTCAAAACGGGTTATAGGCTGAAGAATTAGGCCCTTCTTCGCCTCATGGTGAGACTTGTGCAGGCGGCGAAAACGTCTTCCGCTCCCAAGCGCGTCGGCTTCGCGGTCGGCGAAAACCATCGCGTGTCCGGCCTGCTGCAAGCGCCGCCGCGCGCCCGTGCCTGTTATGTGCTGTCGCATGGCGCCGGCGCCGGCATGGAGCATCCGTTCATGGCGGCGGTCGCGGCGGAGCTGGCGCAACGCGGCATCGCCACCTTGCGCTATCAGTTTCCCTTCATGGAGCGCGGCACCAAGCGGCCAGATCCGCCGCCGCTCGCGCAGGCAACAGTCCGCGCCGCAATCATGGAAGCGCAGCGTCTGGTGCCGGACCTGCCGCTGTTTGCCGGCGGCAAATCGTTTGGTGGCCGCATGACCTCGCAGGCGCAAGCCGTGACGCCGCTGCCGAACGTCCGCGGGCTTGTCTTTCTCGGCTTTCCGCTGCATCCGGCCGGACGGCCGTCGGCCGATCGCGCCAAGCATCTATTCGACGTGCGCAACCCGATGCTGTTCCTGCAAGGTAGCCGCGATGCGCTTGCGGCGCTCGAGGAACTGCGCCCGGTTTGCAAGGCGCTCGGCGCCCGCGCCACGCTGCAGGTCTTGGCGGATGCCGATCATTCGTTTCATGTGCCGGCGCGCAGCGGCCGCAACGACGCGCAAGCGCGCGCCGAGCTTCTCGATGCGCTCGCCGCCTGGATCGACACGGTCATCGACCGAAGCTGACGTAATGGCGCGAGCGCCTGAAGCAGATTTATTCGGTTGATTTCTATTCGATCAGAGAAAGCCGTCGATCGCAATGGC
>JASHXZ010000133.1 GCA_030043285.1 Xanthobacteraceae bacterium
GCTTTTGAGCGGTGCGTCGGGCGATTGCCCATAAAGCCTTTCCAGCTTCGAGAAACTGACTTTGTAAGAGCGATTGTCCGAATTGAAGTTCGATACCTCCAGGCGACTCGACGGGAAGAATTGTTGAATGGCTTTAGCCAGGTCGATCAAGCGAAGATTTCCCTGTGCAAAGCCTACATTTGCTGTTTCGAAGGACGCATCCGGAACAGGCCAGCTCTGAGCAGCAGCGCATATTTTGCCAATATCCCTGCAATGGACAAATGGCCGCCAATTATTCGGCGCGCGCACAGTGACGACACCTTTGTTAGCTGCGTCAACAACCATTGCATTCACCACCAAGTCAGTCCTCATTCGCGGTGACAAACCAAAGGCGGTTCCAAATCGGAGGCTCCAGACAGACAGAGAGCCCGCGTATTGCTGAAGGATTGCTTCAGCCTCCACTTTGGTTTCCGCGTAAAAATCGCAAGGATTGATGGGGGAGGCCTCATCGATCAGTTGCGAGCTGATGCCATAGACGCTGCAAGTCGAGGCGAAGAAAAATTGTTTAATTGAAAACTTCGCACAAAGCGATGCAACGACTTCAGTGCCGGTGACGTTGATTGAGGACGCGGATTTTCGATCGGCGTTACAAGCGGGAGCACCCACGATCGATGCGAGATGAAAAACTGCGGTGCAGCCCCGATAAGCCTCTTCCGTACTTGCTGGATCACGAATGTCGCTACGGACTAAGTCGCACATACCGCTTCTTAGTGCTTGCTCCAGGATTTGAGGAGCGTGGCTGCCGTTGTCAATGACGGTTACATGCTTGCCGGAACTAATGAGCGCGTGCACTAGATGATTGCCAATGTATCCCGCACCGCCGGTGACGATTACCCGTTCAGGCACAATAACCTCCTGCTGTATGAAAGATTTCTCGCCCTCAATTCACTAGTAATTTACCTTAATACAAATCTAAGTGGTCGTCAAGCCTAGGTTGTATTACAGCCCAACGCCTTGGGTGCCGGCAGCGTGCGGCGAGGAATGCGGTCGCGCTGTTACCCGTTACGGGCCGTGCGGCAACGTCTGGGCGCCGCCTTGTCAACTATGGCGCGAGCAAATCGGGGACCTCGCGCGCGTGGGTCAGACCGGTCACATCGCTGGCCGCGACCTGCCGGCACAAGGCCGGCAGCGCACGTCGTCGACTTGTAAGCCAAATAGCGTTTACTCGATCGTGTTCGTATACGGCCCGAGCACCTTGGCGGCCTCGCGCACGTACGAGAGATCGATCACGTCCTTGACGGTGACTTTGCCGTCGATCTGGCCGGCGTCCTTGAAATACTGCCAGGCCATTTGCAGCGCCGGCACGTTGAGCTCGCCGTTGGGATCGACCACCTGCGAGACGATGGCACGGTGAACCTTCGGATCTTTGAGGAACGAGTATTTGACCAGGATGTTGATCACCGCATCGGCGTTGGGGCCGGCAATGTGGCCGCCCTTGAGCGAGTCGTCATAGAACCGCATCGCCTTGACCAGCGCGATCATGAATTTGCTGGCGGTCGCCTTCTGCTGCGCGAATTTCGGGCTGAAGAAGATCACCGCGGTCTGAAAGCCGGGAAAAATGTCGTCGGCCGTCACCAGCTTCCTGGCGGCGCCGAGCTGCAGCAGCTTGGTCACGGTCGGCTCGACAGTGAGGCTGGCATCGATGCCCTTGTTGGCGTAGGCGGCGATCTGATTGGGGAAGCCGAGATAGACCGGATCGATGTCCTTGATGCTCAGGCCGACCTTCGTCAGGGCGTAATTGATCAGCGCGTCTTCGCTGTTGCCCTTGGCGGAGATCGCCACCTTGAGGCCCTTGAAGTCCTTGAGGCTCTTGACCTTGCCGCCGTCGATGAGGTCGCTGCGCACCATGATGTCTTCGAAGCTGTAGTTCTTGGTGTTGCGCGCCTTGTCGGCGACGATCTTGATGCCGAGGCCGCGCTCGACCGCGTTGTAGAGGCCGGCCGAGGTGGCGCCGGAGCCGACATCGATTTCGCCGGAACTCAGCGACGGGATCGCCTTGGCGGCCGAGTCGAAGCGGACGAACTTCACCTTCAGCCCCTGCTCGGCGAAATAGCCATTGGCGTCGGCGATGAACAGCGGCGCGTCGCTCGCAGCGCCGATAGTGCCGATGGTCAAGTCTTCCGCCTGCGCCCGAACGCCCATCGCCGTCACTGCTACGACGGCTGCGGCTGCCACGAGCCAGGTTTGCATCCTTCTCATCGACGCCATTTATTCCTCCAGGATGATCTCGTGTGAACGTGCGAACGCTAACACGTGTCCGGGCCGCGGTGGCTGCGACACAGATGCGCTCACAGCCAGGGCATCAGCGAGGCGTGGATCACGTCCGGCACGCCCTCCCCGCCGACGGATTTTATGGCGAGGTCGACGTCCTTCAATCCAAAGCGGTGGGTGGTGATCAGCTCTAGCGGAAATCGTTTTGAGGCGAGCTGCGCCAGCGCGAGTTCGCAGGCCTTGTAGCTGTGGCCGCGCGCGCTCTTCATGGTGATGAACTTCACCGTGAATTTCTCCAGCGGGAAATTGGGAAATGCCGCCAGCTCGCCCTGCGCCACGATGATGCCGCCCTTGCGCTTGAGCGCCTCGATGCCGAGCAGGATCGGAATGGTGCCTGCCCCCGCGGTGCAGTCGAGCGCGACGTCGACGCCCTTGCCGCCGGTGATCTCCATGATGCGCGCGAGCGGGTCTTCTTTGGTCACGTCGATGACGTGATCGGCGCCGAGCTTTTTGGCGACCTCGATGCGGGCGCGGTCCTTGGCGGTGCCGGTGACGATGATCTGCGAGGCGCCGGCCTGCTTGCAGATCACGGTCTGCGACAGGCCCTGCTGGCCCGGGCCTTGTATCAGCACCGTCGAATCGTAGCCGACGCCGCCGTCGAACAGCGACCACTCGACGCCGTTCGCCATCGGCGTCACCAGCCCGGCCAGCTCCGCCGTCACGCCCTTCGGCACATGATGCACCACCGCGTTCCACGGCAGATAGACGTACTGGGCGAAGCCGCCCCACAGGTGCGGCGCCTTTTCGGCCGAGGTGTAGCCGTAGCGGATCGCGTCCGGATTGGTGCGCCAGTTGGTGTTCTCGCAATGCCGGTATTGGCCGGCATGGCACCACTCGCATTTGCCGCACATCACGTAGTGCTCGACGAAGACGAGGTCG
>JASHXZ010000646.1 GCA_030043285.1 Xanthobacteraceae bacterium
GAACGTGACGCGCGCACCCAACAATGTGGTGATGACGCGCTGGATCATCGACCAGGAGCCGCCGCCGACATTCAAGAAGGTCGGTGGCTTTGCCGGCAACGTCGACCGCTGGCAGATCATCGATTTTGCGCCGCCGGCTTTCCTGCGGCTCGATGTCGGCGCCACCCCGACCGGCACCGGCGCACCGGAGGGCCGCCGCGTCGGCGGCATCGGCATGCGCAATCTCAACGCCATTACGCCCGAGACCGAGACGACCGCGCATTATTTCTGGGGTCAGGCCCACGATTTCGACGTCAACAATGCCGACATGACCAACCGGATTTTCGAGCAGATCCGCTCCGCGTTCCTGGAAGACGTGGCGGTATTCTCGGCACAGCAGAAGAACCTGAATATCTTTTCCGCTCCCCCGCAGATCGACATCAATGCCGACGCCGGTGCGCTCGCCGCCCGGCGTATCCTCAACCGGCTCCACGACGAGGAGCAGGCCGCACGCCAGGTGGCGGCGGAGTGAGCGTATGAGGATGGTGGAGGGAGCGCGGGACTGAACGAAACTCTTTCGTCGACAGTGAATCGTTAAGTCCGGCGCCCCTTCCACCATCTTGCTGCGCAAGATGGTCCCCCTTCTCCGCTTGCGCGGGGAAGGAAAAGCAAAATCTTAATCGGCCGTTAAACGCGCGGTCTTAGGGTGGACTGCGCCGGGCGCGGGTGCCGGCTTAACGCGGCCGCCTGCGGCCTCTTTGTGTGTCGAGTCCCGTTTCATGGCGTGCGGCCGCGTTGCGTCAGTTTCCGCCTGCCTCGCCGCGGTATGGTGCGCCGCCATACTGGGGCTGCGCCCCGCAATCGCCGATCCCATCAAGACCGACGTGACCGCGAGCGATGCCGGCGGCTATGCCCGCATCGTCTTCAGCATGGCCGACTACGACCCGGCGAGTGTCCGCCAGTCCGACAATGTGCTGATCATCAGCTTCCGCGAGCCTGTCGACGTCTCGGTCGAACAGCTCGCCATGCAGGTGCCCGATTACGTCGGCGGTGCGCGGCGCGATCCGGACGGCATGGCGGTGCGCTTTGCGCTCAAACGCACGGTCACGGTCAACGCCATGACGGCCGGCGAAAAATATTTCGTCGATCTGTTGCCCGATACCTGGCGCGGCTTGCCGCCCGGCCTGCCGCAGGACGTGGTCGAGGCACTGGCGCGCCGCGCCCGCGACGCCGAACTGCTCGCCGAGCGCGAGCGTAAGCTGGTGACGCTGCAAACGATTCCGCCGGTGCATATGCATGTCGCGACGCAGCCGACCTTCACGCGCTACGTGCTCGACGTGCCGGAGCAGGTCAAGGTCGCTGCAAAGCGCGCCGACAAGGCGTTGACCCTGACCTTCGACGCGCCGCTCAAGTTCGATCTCGGTGACGCCGTGGCGGCGCTGCCGGCGACGGTGAGCGCGATCGAGCCGCAAATACATGAGCAATCGGCGGCGCTGCATTTCAGCTTCACCGATCAGGTGCAGGTGCGCACCTTCCGCGATCACGACGGCTATGTGGTCGACGTCGTCGATCCGAATGCCAAGCCCGCAGAGAATTCCGCGGTGTTGACTGTGCCGCCGCTCACGCTGCCACCGCCCGGCTCGCCAGCGCCTGCAATCAATGCGGAGCAACCGGTGAATGCGGCGCAGCCGGGCCCGCCGGCTGCGCCCGATCATCAGAGCGCAGCGAAACCGCCTGCCGCGGCAGCAATAGCAGCGACGCCGAAAGTCGTGGCCGCAGCCCCGGCTGCTGCGCTGCCCGCGAAACCCGCCGCTCAACTCAAGCCGCAGCAGCCGAGCCAAGCGGCCGCGGCGCAGCCGAACGAGCAAGCCAAACAAAAGCCGGCACCGCAGCAGCCCGCGATCGCGCAAGCCAAAGTGCCGGCGCCCGCGCCGCCGGTGACCCAATCGCCCGCACCCGCGCCATCGCGACCGGCCGATGCCAATGCTCAGGGTCAAGCTCAGGCTCCGACTCCCGCTCCGGCCGCTAATGTCACCCCGCTGGCACCAGCACCGCCGGCAAAAGCGGCTGCCGCCGCGACACCGGCCGCGGCGAGCCATGATGAGGGTCCTGCCGCCGCCGCTGCGGCCTCGCCTTCGATTGACGAGAACGGGAAAGTCCCGGTCGAGCTGGCGCGGCAAGGCGCCAATCTGAAAATCTCGTTCGACTTCCTGGCGCCGACCGCAGCCGCGGTATTCCAGCGCGCCGATACGCTGTGGATCGTGTTCGACGCTAAGGCCGACATCGATCTTAATGCATTGCGTGACGAAGCAAGCCGCACCATCCGCAGCGCCGAGCTTATTCGCGCGCCTGATGCCGACATCGTGCGCATCAAACTCGACCGGCCGCGCCTGGCGAGCGTCGCCGCCGACGGCCCGGCGTGGAGCGTTGAACTCGGCGACACGGTCCAGGACCCGACGCATGCGATCGATCTGTCGCGCAACGTGATCGGACCGAATCGCTCCAGCATCAGTATCGCGCTCGACGGCGCGCATGCGCTGCATCGCATCACCGATCCCGAGGCTGGCGACCAACTCATCGTGGTGACGGCATTCGCGCCGGCGCGCGGTCTTATTCACGCTCAGGATTTCATCGAGTTCCGCGCGCTTGCCACGGAGCACGGCGTCGCGATCGAGCCGCTCGCCGACGACCTCAACGTGGCGCTGTCGCCCGCCAAAGTGGTGGTCAGCCGGCCGGCCGGCCTGACACTGTCGAGCACGCTGCAAGCGCTGCTGCGCGGTGATGCGCTGGCGCCGCAGACTTTTGACGCGCAGGTCTGGGGTTTTGACCGCAAGGCCTCTTACGTCGAGCGCCAATCGCGCCTGATCGCGGACGCTGCCGCCGCGCCGGCCAACAAGCGCACCCAACCGCGGCTCGAGCTCGCTCGCTTCTATATCGCCCGTGACATGTACCCCGAAGCCAAGGGCGTGCTCGACGTCGTCCTCTCCGAGAAGCGGCCGGCATCCGAAGACATCTCGGCGATCGTGCTGCGCGCCATTGCCGAGATCATGATGAGCAGGCCGCAGGCGGCGCTGAAGGATTTGGCCGATCCGGCCGTCGGCGATCAGCACGACGCACCGCTGTGGCGG
>JASHXZ010000647.1 GCA_030043285.1 Xanthobacteraceae bacterium
CCAAAGTGCTCGAGCAAATGTTCGGCGGCGAACAGGCCGGTGCTTCAGGCAACGGGCCGCTTGATCAAATTGCGCCGAAAAGTGGCGCCACGGAATCTCGCATCGATTCGCTCGATCGCGGCGGGCAAAACAGCACTTTGACGACCCAGCCCGGCAGCACAACAAACGCCGCGGGCACCCCGGCCGCTCCCATCGCCGCGGCGTTCGACGCCTTCTCGGGCCACAAAGATGCCGCTGCGAACGGAACGCACAACGTTCCCGGCATTTCGGCGGGCACTGGTTCGCACGGCGTGCTTAAGAACGTTCGCATCACGGCTGACCCTGTCAACAACGAGATCCTGGTCTATTCCAGCCAGGAAGACTACAAGGTCGTCGAACGCACGCTGCGCGGTCTCGATCGACCGCGTCTGGAAGTCGCCATCGACGCGACGGTTGCCGAGGTAACGCTTACGAATCAATTGCAGTATGGCGTCCAATACTTTCTTGCCAATCAAGGCGGGTCTGTTGGACTGTTCCAAGCCGCCGCGCAAACGGCGACGCAAGCTGCTACTTCGACGGCGCTCCAACAAGTTGCGCCGGGCTTTAACCTGCTGTTGGGCTCGCAATCGAACCCCAAGGCCATCTTGAGCGCGCTTTCGAGCGTCACCGACGTCAAAGTGCTTTCCTCGCCTTCGATCGTAGCCATGGACAACGAGCCTGCGCTCCTGCAGGTTGGCGACGAGGTTCCGATAACAACCGGCACGGCGACGATTCTCTCCAATTCGAACACGCCAGTCGTCAACACGATCCAGTTGTTCAATACCGGCGTGATTCTGAAAGTGCTGCCGCACGTCAACAGCAACGGCACCGTCGAGCTTGAGGTCGATCAGGAGGTATCGAGTGTCGTCAACAACAATAACCAAGCGACATTGACGCCTACCATTTCAGAACGGCGCATTCACTCCACCGTGGCGGTAACGAGCGGCCAGACTGTTCTGCTTGGCGGACTCATCAGCGACAACGTGCAGAACTCGCACGGCGGGATACCCGGACTGAGCGACATAAACATCCTGGGTGGCCTGTTCGGCGCCGTAAACAACAGCCGCACGCGCACCGAGATCATCGTTTTCATCAAGCCGCGATTGATCAAGAACAGCGTCGATTTTCGCACGGTGACGGAGGAATTCCGCGAGAAGCTCGACTCGATGAGGACCACGCACTCGGTGATCAAGGGCGAAGGGGCCGAGATCGCTTTCCCCAACACGCAAACGCGATAGCACAGAGGGGTCTTCTTTGGAGGAAAGCCTCCGCCCGAATGCGGCTCTGCTCGTTGGCGGAAGTGGGGCAATGATCATGGATTTGTTCGCGCAGCGCTGTTGTTGATTTCTTTTTTCAGTGCGCTTGCGGTCCAAAATAAACCACGGACTTTATGTTTGCTTCGCATTCTTTGGTGTCGGTGTGGAGGCGACTATGACAAAGTCAAAACGTTCGTGGAAGAAATTGCTGCTTGCAAGTGCGGTCGTGACGGTGGGGGCGATTGTCTGCTCGGGATCTGCGCTGGCTCAATTCGCGGCTGACCGCGGTCGCGGCGGCGGCTTTGGCTTCGGTGGCGGCGGCGGGACCACCGGCGGCGGAGGCGGGACATCACAGGCGGTCGATCCGGGCGTGCGAGGTGGGCCGGTCGGCGCTGGAGGTCCGCTCCCGGGGCTCAGTCAAAACGAGTTGAATTTCTTCAACGCCGCTCAGGTCAGGTTTGAAGATGTTGACGCGGTTGCCAACGGACTGGGGCCGGGCTTCAATCTCAATAGCTGTGCCGGCTGCCATGCCGCGCCATCTGTCGGCGGCACCAGTCCCGCCACCAATCCGGAGGTGGCGGTCGCAACCTTGGACGGCGCCAAGAACGTGGTGCCGTCGTTCGTTACCGCGAATGGTCCGATACGCGAGGCGCGTTTCGTGCTCAATCCCAACGGCACGCCCGACGGCGGCGTGCATGATCTTTTCACGATTACGGGTCGCGCCGACGCGCAGGGCTGCACCTTGGCGCAACCGAACTTTGCGGCCGCGATCGCCGCGCATAATATCATTTTCCGGATACCAACGCCCACCTTCGGTCTCGGGCTGGTAGAAAATGTTTCGGACGTCGCCCTTCAGGCGGCGTTTACCAGCAACGCACAACTGAAGGCGTCCTTGGGGATCTCCGGAAATTTCAACACCAGCGGCAATACCGGCAACATCACCCGCTTCGGGTGGAAGGCACAGAACCCGTCGCTGATAGTCTTCTCGGCGGAGGCCTACAACGTCGAGATGGGCGTGACCAACGATGGATTTCCCAACAAGCGTAACAGCCCGCCAGCGGGCTGCCTGTTCAATCCTCTTCCCGAGGACACGACCAATCTGACGGATACCCCCCCGGTCAGCAACAGCCCGGCGTCGGACTTCTCCTCGGACATCGTCAATTTCGCGGCGTTTATGCGGATGTTGGCGGCGCCAACTCCGGCCTCGTCAGCGACGTCGACGTCGTCAACGTCGACATCGTCGGCGCAGCCTGTGGAGGTGGCCAGCGCCGATTCGACCAGCGTTCTATCCGCTGCGGCGGGAACCACGTCGACAACTTCGGCCGCTTCGACGGGCTCGGCTGCACCCGACGCAAGCCGCGGTCAGCAGGTCTTCGCCAACATCGGATGCCAAGCCTGCCACGCCATGAATCAGACCACCGGGAGCTCTACGATAACGGGGGTCAGCAACATTACGTTTCATCCGTTGAGCGACTTCGCCCTGCACGACATGGGAACGGGACTTGCGGACGGCATTTCCCAGGGCGCTGCGACGGGTGACCAATTCCGCTCT